>NZ_JBFUKO010000128.1:0-10789 GCF_056400805.1 Aminobacter sp. P4_H6_2 | reverse complement strand
CAGTAGTGCTGTCTTATTTATCTGCCCAAAGCGAACCGGATTTGGCGTATGATGACGCCCCGTCCGGCTTCCGCTGCGAGCGCGGGTGGAGCTTTGGGCGGAAAGCCTTCCGTCCTGTTCCCCCAGACCCGCGGTTTAGTGCCGGTCGCCGGCATCGAGCCGCAGAGAATATCGATAGCAATATCGGCATAACAGGGACGGGCAACCCCTGCCGTCCCAACGTGGATTGCCCGACAGGGCCATAATGGAGAACGAGACGATGACGGAGTTGACGCCATCTGTGACGACGGGTTTTGTGCCGGCCGCGCAGACGAAAGCGGCCAACAATAAAACCGATCATCTCCGAACCCCCACCGGCTATGCAGCGCATGGCCTTTATGACCCGCGCAATGAGCATGATGCCTGCGGCGTCGGCTTCATCGCCCAGATGAAGGGCGTGAAGTCGCATCAGATCGTCAAGGACGGTCTGTTCATGCTCAACAACCTGACGCACCGCGGCGCAGTTGGCGCTGATCCGCTGATGGGCGATGGCGCCGGCGTTCTGGTGCAGATCCCCGACAGGTTCTTCCGCGAAGAGATGGCCAAGCAGGACATCGAGCTGCCGGCGGCTGGCCAATACGGTGTCGGCCACTGGTTCATGCCCAGGGATCAGGCGCTTCGCGATCATATCGACGACATCATTCGCGAGTCGGCACAGTCAGAAGGCCTGCCGCTGATCGGCTTCCGCGACGTTCCTGTCGACAACTCCTCGCTGTCGAAGGCGCCGGAGATCGTTGCGTCCGAGCCGTTCCATCGCCAGGTGTTCATCGGCCGCACGCCTGAAATCGACGACGACGAGGAATATGAGGCGCGGCTTTATCTGCTGCGCAAGGTGATATCGGGACGCATTTATGCCGAGAACAACAACAGGGACATCGGCGCCTATTGCGTGTCGCTGTCGGCGCGCACCATCGTCTACAAGGGCATGTTCCTGGCCTTCCAGGTTGGCGCCTACTACAAGGACCTTGCCGATCCGCGCTTCGAGACGGCGCTGATCCTGGTTCACCAGCGTTTCTCGACCAACACCTTCCCTTCGTGGAAGCTGGCGCACCCCTACCGCATGGTCGCGCATAATGGCGAGATCAACACGGTGCGCGGCAACAACAACTGGATGGCGGCGCGCCAGGCGTCGGTGGACAGCGAGCTGTTCGGCAACAACATCTCCAAGCTGTGGCCGATCTCCTACGAAGGGCAGTCGGACACCGCCTGCTTCGACAATGCGCTCGAGTTCCTGTTCCAGGGCGGCTATTCGCTCGCGCATGCCATGATGATGCTGATCCCGGAAGCCTGGGCCGGCAACAAGTCGATGGGCGCTGATCGCAAGGCATTCTACGAATATCATGCGGCTTTGATGGAGCCTTGGGACGGTCCGGCGGCGGTTGCCTTCACCGATGGCCGCCAGATCGGCGCTACGCTTGACCGCAACGGCCTGCGCCCGGCACGCTATATCGTCACTGACGACGACCGCGTGATCCTGGCGTCCGAGGCTGGCGTGCTGCCGGTCGATGAGAAGAGCATCATCAAGAAGTGGCGCCTGCAGCCGGGCAAGATGCTGCTGATCGACCTAGTCAAGGGCCGGATCATTTCGGACGAGGAGATCAAGTCCGAGATCGCAACGAAGCACCCCTACAAGACCTGGCTCGCCAACACCCAGCTGATCCTTGAAGAACTCAAGCCGGTCGAGCCGCGCGAGCTGCGCAAGGACGTTTCGCTGCTCGATCGCCAGCAGGCCTTCGGCTACACCCAGGAAGACACCAAGCTCCTGATGTCGCCGATGGCGACGACCGGCCAGGAAGCCGTGGGTTCGATGGGCACCGACACGCCGATCTCGGCGATGTCGGACAAGGCAAAGCTGCTTTACACCTATTTCAAGCAGAACTTCGCCCAGGTCACCAACCCGCCGATCGACCCGATCCGCGAGGAACTGGTGATGAGCCTTGTGTCCTTCATCGGACCGCGGCCGAACATCTTCGATCTCGTCGGCTCGTCGCGACGCAAGCGGCTCGAGGTGCGCCAGCCGATCCTGACCAATGGCGATCTGGAAAAGATCCGCTCGATCGGCCACACGGAAGACAGGTTCGACACCAAGACGATCGACATCACCTATTCCGCGGCCGAGGGTGCAGCCGGCATGCCGGCTGCCATCGAGCGGCTATGCGAGCGTGCCGAGGCGGCGGTAGCCGGCGGCTACAACATCATCATCCTGTCCGATCGCCAGATCGGGCCGGACCGCATCGACATCCCGACGCTTCTGGCAACGGCTGCGGTGCATCATCACCTGATCCGCAAGGGCCTGCGCACGTCGGTCGGCCTCGTTGTCGAATCGGGCGAGCCGCGCGAGGTGCACCACTTCTGCTGTCTCGCCGGCTACGGTGCGGAGGCGATCAACCCGTATCTCGCCTTCGACACGCTGATCGACATGCACAAGCGCGGCGAGTTTCCGCCCGAGGTCGACGCTTCCGAAATCGTCGGCCGCTATATCAAGTCGATTGGCAAGGGCATCCTCAAGGTCATGTCCAAGATGGGCATCTCGACCTACCAGTCCTATTGCGGCGCRCAGATCTTCGACGCGATCGGCCTCAAGACCGACTTTGTCGACAAGTACTTCACCGGCACCGCGACCAATATCGAAGGCGTCGGCCTCGAGGAAATCGCGGCCGAGACCGTCAGCCGTCACGAGTCGGCCTTCGGTCCCGACCCGGTGCTGCGCAACGCGCTCGAAGTGGGTGGCGAATACATGTACCGCATGCGTGGCGAAGCCCACATGTGGTCTCCCGATGCGGTCGCCTCGCTACAGCACGCGGTTCGCACGGGCTCGTGGTCGACCTTCAAGGAGTTCTCCGCCCAGATCGACAGCGAGACCGCGCGTGCCCAGGCCATACGCGGCCTGTTCCACATCAAGTTGGCTGAAGAGACCGGCCGCAAGCCTGTCGCGATCGACGACGTGATGCCGGCCGCCGAGATCGTCAAGCGCTTCTCTACCGGGGCGATGTCCTTCGGCTCGATCAGCCGCGAGGCGCACACCACGCTCGCCATTGCCATGAACCGGATCGGCGGTAAGTCGAACACCGGCGAGGGCGGCGAGGAGCCCGATCGTTACCTGCCGCTGCCCGATGGTTCGGTGAATCCCGAGCGTTCGGCGATCAAGCAGGTGGCTTCCGGCCGCTTCGGCGTGACGACGGAATATCTCGTCAACTCCGACATGATGCAGATCAAGGTGGCACAGGGCGCCAAGCCCGGCGAGGGCGGCCAGCTGCCCGGCCACAAGGTCGATGCGACCATCGCCAAGACCCGGCATTCCACGCAGGGCGTCGGCCTGATTTCGCCGCCGCCGCACCACGACATCTATTCGATCGAAGATCTGGCGCAGCTGATCTACGACCTGAAGAACGTCAATCCGGCGGCAGACGTGTCGGTCAAGCTGGTGTCGGAAGTGGGTGTCGGCACGGTCGCGGCCGGTGTCGCCAAGGCGCGCGCCGATCACATCACCATCTCCGGCTATGACGGCGGCACCGGTGCTTCGCCGCTCACTTCGCTCAAGCATGCCGGCAGCCCGTGGGAAATGGGCCTTGCCGAAACGCACCAGACGCTGGTGTTGAACGGTCTGCGCAGCCGCGTGGCGCTGCAGGTCGACGGTGGCCTGCGCACAGGTCGCGACGTCGTCATCGGCGCGCTGCTGGGGGCCGACGAGTTCGGCTTCTCGACAGCACCGCTGATCGCTGTGGGCTGCATCATGATGCGCAAGTGCCATCTCAACACTTGCCCAGTTGGCGTCGCCACCCAGGATCCGGTGCTGCGCAAGCGCTTCAAGGGCACGCCCGAGAACGTCATCAACTACTTCTTCTACGTGGCTGAAGAGGTTCGCGAGTTGCTTGCCGCGATGGGCTACACCCATCTCGACCAGATCATCGGCGATGCCGACCTTCTGGAAAAGCGCGAGCTGATCAACCACTGGAAGGCACGCGGGCTCGACTTCTCCAAGGTGTTCTTCAAGCCGGATGCGCCGCGCGAAGCGGTTCACTGGACCGAGCGCCAGAAGCATCCGATCGACGACGTGCTCGACCGCAGGCTGATCGCCGAGGCAAAGTCCGCACTCGAGTCCCGCCAGCCGGTGAAGATCGAGGCGACGATCCGCAACGTCGACCGCTCGACCGGCGCGATGCTGTCGGGCGAGGTTGCCAAGCGCTTCAAGCACAAGGGCCTGCGCGAGGATACCATTTCGGTCAAGCTGACGGGTACCGCCGGCCAGTCCTTCGGTGCGTTCCTTGCTCGCGGCATTTCCTTCGAGCTTGTCGGCGACGGCAACGACTATGTCGGCAAGGGCTTGTCGGGCGGTCGTATCATCATCCGTCCGCCAGAGGATTCCAAGATCCTCGCCGAGGAGTCGATCATCGTCGGCAACACCGTGCTTTACGGTGCGACAGAGGGCGAGTGCTACTTCCGCGGCGTGGCTGGCGAGCGTTTCGCCGTCCGTAACTCCGGTGCCGTCACCGTTGTCGAAGGCGTGGGCGACCATGGCTGCGAATACATGACCGGCGGCGTTGTCGTCGTCATCGGCAAGACCGGGCGCAACTTCGCGGCCGGCATGTCGGGTGGCGTGGCCTACGTGCTTGACGAGGACGGCGACTTCGCCGAACGCTGCAACATGGCGATGGTCGAGCTCGAGCCGGTCCCTGAAGAGGACGACATGCTCGAAAAACTGCACCATCACGGCGGCGACATCGCCCATATGGGCCGCGTCGACGTGTCAGGCGACATGACCCGCCACGACGAGGAGCGCCTGGTGCAGCTGATCTCGAGCCACATGCACTACACCGGTTCGACGCGCGCCAAACAGATCCTCGACGACTGGGCGAGCTACCGTCCGAAATTCCGCAAGGTCATGCCGGTCGAGTACCGCCGCGCGCTGATCGAGATGGAACGCATGAGGATGGGGGTCGCGGCGGAATAGCCGCGACTTTACCTGCCGGCGTAGCGGCCAATTGGACGCACGCCATCGCATGCTTCATTGGAAGTGGTGGAACGATACGCCCGCGAGGTTCCCGCGAGGCCAGACTGACGAAAGTTAGACTATGGGCAAGGTTACAGGTTTTCTCGAAATCGACAGGCAGGTGCACAAGTACCAGCCGGCTTCCGACCGCATCCGGCATTTCCGCGAATTCACGCTGCCGATGTCGGACAAGGAAGTTGAAAAGCAGGCCGCGCGCTGCATGGATTGCGGCATTCCCTTCTGTCATGGCCCGACGGGCTGTCCGGTGCACAACCAGATCCCGGACTGGAACGATCTCGTCTACAATGGCGACTGGGACAACGCGATCCGCAACCTGCATTCGACCAACAATTTCCCCGAATTCACCGGCCGCATCTGCCCCGCTCCTTGCGAGGAAGCCTGCACTCTGAACCTCGAGGACATTCCGGTCGCCATCAAGACCGTCGAGCAGGCCATTGCCGACAAGGCCTACGAGACTGGCTACATCAGGCCTTATCCGCCTGAGAAGAAGACCGGCAAGAAGGTTGCCGTCATTGGCTCGGGCCCGGCCGGTATGGCGGCCGCCCAGCAGCTTGGCCGCTCTGGCCACGATGTGCATCTCTATGAGCGCGAGAGCCGCCCCGGCGGACTGCTGCGCTTCGGCATCCCCGACTTCAAGATGGAGAAGCACTATATCGACCGCCGCGTCGAGCAGATGACGGGCGAGGGTGTGACCTTCCATTGCGGCGTCAATGTCGGCGTCGACAAGCCGGTCGCCGAGCTTCTGGCCGAACATGATGCCGTGCTTTATTGCGGCGGCTCCGAGACGCCGCGCCCTGCCGGCATTCCGGGCGACGATCTTGAAGGCGTGCACGACGCGATGCCTTATCTCGTCCAGCAGAACAAGCGTGTCGGCGGCGAGGATATCCAGTCGGTGGCATGGCCGTCAGAGCCGATCGTCGCAAGCGGCCTGCATATCGTTGTTGTCGGCGGTGGCGACACCGCGTCCGACTGCGTCGGCACCGCATTCCGCCAGGGTGCTGTGCGTGTCACCCAGCTCGACATCCGCCCGCAGCCGCCGGAAAAGGAAAACAAGCTCGCCGTGTGGCCTTATTGGGCGACAAAGATGCGCACCTCGTCCTCGCAGGCCGAAGGCGCGCAGCGTGAGTTCCAGGTGGCGACGCTTGAGTTCATCGGCGAAGAAGGCCAGCTGACTGGCGTCAAGTGCTGCGAGGTCGATGACAAGCGCAAGCCGATCCCGGGCACCGAGTTCGTCATCCGCGCCGATCTCGCCTTCATCGCCATTGGCTTTGCCGGCCCGCTCGCCGACGGCCTGGTCAAGGAGCTCGAAGGCAAGCTCGACATCACCACCGACAACCGTCGCTCGACCAATGTCGCGGCCAACGACCAAGACTACAAGACCAATGTCGACAAGTTCTACGTCGCCGGCGACGTGCGCCGCGGTCAGTCGCTGGTGGTCTGGGCGATCCGCGAGGGTCGTCAGGCCGCGCACTCGATCGATGTCGCGCTTATGGGTTCGAGCGTTTTGCCACGCTGAGGCGATGTGGGTGCGTCCTTCGAGGCTCGCCCACAAGTGCTTGCACCTAGCTCGGGACTGTAGGTGAGGGCTCGCACCTCAGGATGAGGACGGTCGGTGCCGGCCTTCCCATCCTGATGGGGCTGCGACAGTAATCACCTTGGTATCTGTCAACGCAGCGATGGTCCTCATCCTGAGATGCGAGCCTTCACTGACATCGAAAGAATGATCCGAACCTTGGCGGCTCGCCCACAAATTGCTTGTACTTGGCCTGGGGACTGTAGGTGAGGGCTCTTACCTCAGGATGATGAGGACGGTCGGTGCCGGCTTTCCCATCCGGATGGGGCTGCGACAGTAATCACCTTGGTAACTGCCAACGCAGCGACGGTCCTCATCCTGAGGTGCGAGCCTTTACTGGCATCTCAAGGATTGATCCGAACCTTCGCGGGCGAGCCTCGAAGGACGCACGACCAAACTACCGCTTGATCGCTGTCGTCGTCTCGGTGCCTTGTCCGGCTGGCAGTGGCTTGGGCGGCCAGGAGAAATCGTCGGCGCGACCGGCAGGCGCTGCCGGCGCAATGCCTTGCACGACAAGCTTTTCGCCGGGTGAGTGCGGGTCGCCTTTGGCAGCTGTTTGCGCGCCCAGCAATTCGCTGCCGCCGTCGAGCTCGGGGTCCGAAAGCGAGATGGGCACCGTCCGGTCGATATTGACGGGCACGTTGAGCTCGCCCGGCGTTGCCTGTGGCAGGCTTGCTGGCAGCACAGCCTCGGTGCCTTGAGGGGTGATGCCGAGCAGCTTGTTCAGCGGCTTTTCTGCATAAAAGGCGAGCTTGCGCTTGCCGGCGCGGGTGACGTTGATGCCGTCGTCGGCGCGCAGGCGCACCGGCTGGCCGTTGATGTCGGGACCGCTGGTGACGAAGGCGCCGCCTTCATCGACAAAGCCGCCCCAGACATCGACGAATTCGCTGCCGGCGGCTTCTGTTGCGGCACGATAGATGTCGTTGAAGACGAGCATGTCGGTACTCGCCTTCGGTGATTTGAAGGCGGGCATGCCGACCCACAGGAACGGCACCTTTGTGGCGGAAATGGTCTTGGCCAGCGCTTCGGTGCGGGCTTTGTATTCCTTGGTCCAGACCGCGTTCATCGGCGGCTCGCGGCTGTCGCCGACCTTCATCTGCTGGCGGTCGTTGGAGCCCATCATGACGATGATGGCGGCTGGCTTTTCCTGCTCGATAAGCGCCTTGGCCTTCTCGGGCCAGTTGTAATAGTCGTCGCGCACGAAGCCTGAGGAGCCGTTGGTCTTGTCGACCACGCGGACCTTGGCGTTTTCGGCGAAGACGGCGCTCAGTCCCTCGGCGATGCCGGCGCCCATGAAGTCGCCGATGACCAGAACGACCTTGGCATCGGGCAGTTTTTCAATCACCGGAACGGCCGGTTCGGCCGGCCTGCTGACTGCATCGACCGTCGACTTCGGCCTGCGCGGCGCCTTGCGGATCACGCGCTGCGGGGCCCGCGGCTGCTCGTAGATGTAGGGATCGACGCGAGGCTGGCGGAACGGGGTGAACAGGTCGCGCAGCGACCAGCGCCGCAATATGCCTTCCTGGGCTGCCGCCGGGGTTGGCATTGTGGACGAGATGGCGGTCAAGGCGACCGCCACCGCGACCAGTGGCATCGTCAGGCGCAAGAGCAAAAACCTTGAACGTCGTGCCGATGCCAAATGCAGCCTCCGGTTGCTAATTGCGCCGCAGCGATTTGAGCACTTCCATGCTCGGGTGGCCGTCCGGCGTCAAGCCCAGCTGTGCCTGGAACGCCTTGATCGCCGAGCGCGAACCTTCGCCGATCTTGCCGTCGCTCTTGCCGTCGTAATAGCCATGCGCCGACAGTCGCTTCTGCAGCTCCTGCTTCTCTTCGAAGCTGAGCTTGGTGAACGGCCGCTTCCAGTCCTGTACCAGGCCACCGTAGCCCGCGATCTCGTCGGCAAGAAGGCCAACGGCGAGCGCGTATTTGTCGGCGTTGTTGTAGCGCTTGATGACCGAAAAGTTCTTGGTCATCAGGAAAGCCGGTCCACCGCGTCCGTCCGGCACCTTGAGGGTGGCCACGTCCGAACCGCGCCTGAAAGCCTTGCCATTGGCGCGTTCGACGCCGAGTGCTGCCCATTTGTCGAGCGTCATCGATCCCGAAGGGAATTTCTGTCCCTGGGGCAAGACGACCTCGTAGCCCCAGGTCTTGCCGGCCTGCCAGCCATTTTTCTTCAAGAGATTGGCGGCCGTGGCGAGTGCGTCGGGTACGGAGTTCCAGATGTCGCGCTTGCCATTGCCGTCGGCGTCGACGGCATAGGCTTGGTAGCTGGTCGGGATGAACTGGGTGTGGCCCATCGCACCTGCCCAGGAGCCGACGAGGTGGCTTTCGTCGATGTCGCCACGCTGCAGGATCTTGAGTGCCGCGATCAGCTGGGTGCGGGCGAATTTCGCCCGGCGCTGGTCGCCATAGGCGAGCGTTGCCAGCGAGCGCACGACATTGCGCATCACTTTGTCGTTCTTGAGAATCTCGCCGTAGTTCGATTCCATCGACCAGATGGCGAGCAGGATGTAGCGGTCGACACCGTAGCTGGCCTCGATGCGATCGAGCCACGGCTTCCACTTGCGTGCCATCTCGCGGCCGACTGCAATCGACTGATCATGCACGCGATTGTCGAAATAGTCCCATACCGGTGCGGTGAATTCCGGCTGGAAGCGGGCTTTTTCCAGCACCTCTGGATCGGCCGAGGTTACGCCGCGAAAGGCACGATCATAGGTCGCGCGGGAGATTCCGTTGTCGGCGGCTACCGAACGGAAGCTCGCGACCCAGCGTTCGAAGCCGGCCTCGGCCGCCGCCGGGCCAGCAGGCAACAGCAGCGCGAGCGAAAGACCAGCGATCGCGGCAACGCCTGCGAGACTCTTGGCGGTAATGCGAAGGGGCATTCTTTCCTCCTTGGAGAGATCAGAAAGTCGATTCATCGCCGAAGCCGGTTAGCAATCAGTTTACCATGGTCCCCTGGGGAACGAAAAACGCCCCTGGGGATTGTCTCCCCAATGGGCGGGACAATCAAGATCGCGTGATCGGTGGTCTTGCCCCCTGTCCCTGAATATGTGATCGCGTTCAGTATTCCTCAATTCGGGCGTGACAATGTCACTTCTCGATACCCGTAATCTTCTATCGGACGATGAAGCATGAAGAGAGTTCGCAAGGCAGTTTTTCCGGTCGCGGGTTTGGGCACGCGTTTTCTGCCTGCCACCAAGTCGATCCCGAAGGAAATGCTGACTGTTGTCGACCGTCCGGTGATTCAATACGTGGTCGACGAGGCACGCGAGGCTGGGATCGAGCATTTCATCTTCGTCACCGGCCGCAACAAGGCGGTCATCGAAGATCATTTCGACGTCCAGTTCGAACTCTACGACACGCTGGCACAGCGCGGCAAAATCGAACAGCTTGAACGGCTGCAGCGGCTCCAGCCAGGGCCGGGCCAGACCTCTTTCACCCGCCAGCAGGTGCCGCTTGGCCTTGGCCATGCGGTTTGGTGCGCGCGCGAACTGGTCGGCGACGAACCTTTCGCACTGCTTTTGCCCGACATGATCATGCAGTCGGAAAAGAGCTGCATGCGCGAGATGGTCGAGCTTTACGCCGAAACCGGCAGCAATATTATCGCCGTGCAGGAGTGCGATCCCGCCGAGACGCACAAATACGGCATCGTCGGACAGGGCAAGGCCGTCCACACCGGCTTCGAAATCGAAGGCATGGTGGAAAAGCCGAAGCAGGGTACGGCACCCTCCAACCTTTTCATCAATGGCCGCTACATCCTGCAGCCTGAGATCTTCAACATCCTGGCAAGCCAGGAGCGTGGCGCCGGCGACGAGATCCAGCTCACCGACGCGATGCTGAAGCTTGAAAAGCAGCAGCGTTTCTACGGCTACCACTATCGCGGCCGCACCTTCGACTGCGGCTCGCCGGAAGGCTTCGTCGAAGCCAATGTCGCATTTGCCCTGTCGCGTTCGGATCTCAGCAAAAGCATGGCCGGTGTCATCGAAGGCTTGCTGCACGAGATGAAGCCGGGCCGCTAAAGCGGCTGCAATGTCGCCCGCGCGTCAATTTTGGGCGCGCGGAGCGATGGCCATCGGGGCCTGCTCCAGATAGACATGTCCTGCCAGGTGCCCGCAGCGATGCGGGAGAATCGGGAACACGGTGCAAATCCGTGGCGTGCCCAACGC
>NZ_JBFUKO010000127.1:0-10817 GCF_056400805.1 Aminobacter sp. P4_H6_2 | reverse complement strand
CGCCAGGCGTGCCGCTCGCAGCCCTCGCAGCCCCGCCAGTTCTGCTGCATTCCCTTTTGCGCCTGTCGACAAGCCTACGAGATCGATTATGGTTTCTGCTGCATGGGCTATCAGGTCGTTCGACACCAGCGCTGGACCAGTTTCGAGAAACCGGCAATAGCGAACCAGAAGCCCCAGCGCCTCGTTGCCAGCGGCAATCGGGTTGGCCAGCAAGTCGTTAATGGTCCTGAACGGGGTGGCCAGCGCCTGATGCGGAATGACGAGGTTCATCCATGCATTGGCGTCACCGCCGGACATGGTGAGCGGCTCCGATGCCGACACCAGGGCCGCCGCGCCTAGCCCGATGGCATACTGCCGCCCGACCTGGGTGCCGCGCAGCTCCGATCGGGTCTTGTTGATCAGCAGCAGATAGCCATCACGACCATCCTTTGCGACATTGTTGGCCTGCCGGCTCGCGTGCTTGATCGTGCCCGCCATCTGGCCAATGACGAGCTGTCCGACCGCCACCGCCTCTATTTCCGCATGGAAGGGGGCGGCATCGGCGACGCGATAGTCGACTGACCAGATCTGATCGTTGTGGATTTCCTGCCAAAGGCTGAACTTGGCCTTCTCGCTGAGGTGGGGCGATAGGTCGTTGGACGAAAACGTAGCCTTTTCCGACATCTTCACTCCATCCCGACAAGATTCAACGGAAACAATATTGCATCCATCTTTTTTGCGCAACTATTCCATGGACTACAGTCGAGTGCTGTTGGCGACAATATTAGTGCTGTCCACGACAAGCGCTATCTACGTTCGGACGATGATCAACACTGTTCAAAATCGATTCGTGCGATACGCGATAATTCTAGTGCGCCGACGACCACGACGGCCGGCGAGCCGGGGCTAGGTTAGCGAGTACTGCGCGCAAATGAGGGCTTTGGTGTTAGACCTGTCGAAGGCGTTGGCGTTAGCTCTTATGGTTGAGATGGGCGGGAGCTGTTGCTGCGTCGGACGATACCGAGGCTCCGCCATTTGATATCTCCAACCTGAACGCTGCGGTTGCCGGCCACCCCGGCGTCAGCTCCCCAGGCCAACGACCATGGGCCTGCAGGCATGACATGGCGCCTGTCCGCCACATACGCGGCCCGGAGTTTTCTGCAGAAGTGCCCGATACCATCGAGATACGATCGATCTGGACCAGGCCTATCAAGCCGAGGGTTCGCCGAGAAGCCCCGCATATCAATCGGGCCTTTTTGCACGTCGTCACGGCACACTACTGATGGGACGCGGGCAGAAACGCTTGTTGCTGATCCTGATGCGATCGAGCGGCCGGAAAGGGAGGGGCGGCGCAGTTCTAAGCCCGCTATTGAGGTGGTCAGCCACTTTAACGACGCCGTGCGCCTTGCTCGATTGCACAAAATACGCAAAAGCCACGGTCACGAAATGCAATCCAGGTATGCCAACAATGCGAGGTAACTATTTCTCGTGTTGAACGCCGCCAAAACAAGCATGCGGCCTTTCACCATGTGCTGGCACCAGTTGTCAGGGCGCGAGTTCCGGTTTTCATCGGAACCCGCATTACTACCCGAGTAACCTCTTGGGGTCATGGAGGTGCGGTTGATCCTGTCAGATCCTCTTGCTCATATTGATGCCAGTGATGCGAAAGCCTCCCCGCTGATAGAGGTGATGCGCTCCCGCATTGTCAGCGGCGACACGCAGCCGGATTGTCTCAAAGCCTGCCGCGGATAGCGCGACTTCCAGAGTGGCAAGAGCGCTCTCTCCGTAACCTTTGCCTTGATACGCCGGCAGGATATGGAAGTCGTTGATGAACACAAAACGCGCGGCCTCGTCTGGGCGATACCAGAAATATCCAACGACGACGTCGCTTCCCAGTGCACTCTCTGTGATGGTCAGCAAAACCTGGCCTGCCGTGTCGGGTCCATCAGGTAGATCATCTGAAATTTCTCGCTTTGCCTGCGCAAGAGCGTCAGTGTCAGACAATCCATAATTGCTGGATATTTCCGCGGCATAGTCAGGGATGAAGTAGCTGAGATAGCCGTAGAACTCATCTGTTCGCATCGATCTCAGTGCTATCATTGCGCTCTCACGGTCTGGCTCAAAAATTGATGACTATCGGCCGATCTCCATCCGCACCAGTCCCCCATGGCCTCTTGGCTTTAGAATTGGGCCTTGATGCCGGTATTTGCGCTCGATTCGGCGCGAGGTGGTTGTTGCCCAAGAAATCGGATTGTCGGCACGCTGGCCGCGATCTCCTGCAGGGGACTGCGGTCTACGTTCTTTCGAGCGCATGTTGGAGAAGCTGCGCCTTACGAAGCAAACCAGATGCTGTCGGAGCGGCATTTTGGCGAACTGCGGATCAGCGAGATTGCCCTGAGATTCGGCTTCAACGACGTGGTGCATTCTAACCACTGCGGCCACCGCCGAATCGGCAACACGCCAAAGCGCGCGCGATAACCATTGGGCCTTCTGACTGGGCTGCGGACGCCTGAAGTTCTTCTGAACACCGCGTGCGCACCTCAAAAGACCCGACGTCAATTCTCGGCCTCCCGGCGATTCGCAAATCAGCGTGAGCAGGTGTGTTATTGAAGCATCCCGAATTGTTGCGGAGAGGACACAGCGCAGATAAATGCGCGCGACTGCCCTCCAGGACAATTCCAGTGCGCTCCAGTGAAAGACGCCCATGCCAAAGAATGCAACCCTAGCAGATGAACTGCAAATCTGTTGTCTTGGGTGGATTAATGACGTCGAAAATTCTGGAAAATACTCGATCGAAACACGAGCGATTTAGACGTTACCACATATCCTCCAGTTCCCTCGCGCTGACCCTGGCGATGGGTTCTGTCGCCATTGGCAGCGTTGTCGCACCTGCGGCAGCGGCAGAAACTGAATGGTCGGGCGCCGTGTCGCAAGACTGGTTTGACGGCAGCAACTGGAACAACGGCGCCCCCCCTACGGCGGCCGTCGATGCCGTCATCAATACGACGGCGCCCAATCCGGCAACGATCAATGCCAACGCGGTAGCAGCTGGCGTGTATATCGGGACGACGGTCGGCGCGCCCGGCGCGCTGGCGATCTCCGGTGGTGGCACATTGAGTAGCACCAACGCCATCGTCGGAAACGGGCTTGCCTCGGGGGTAACAATCGATGGGACGGGCTCGGCCTGGACCAACAGTACAACTCTGACCGTGGGCAGTTCCGGCATCGGCACGCTGATGATTTCCAATGGTGGCGTCGCCACCAACACTACCGGAACCCTTGGGAACGGTATCGGCTCAACCGGTTCCGCCACGGTCATCAACTTCAATTCGGCCTGGAACAACAGCTCCGACTTCTATGTCGGCAACTACGGCGAGGGGGTATTGCTGATTGCGAACGGCGGCGCGGTCAGCAATGACAGCGGCTACGTGGGCAAGGAGGCAGGTTCCAAAGGCATGGTTGCCGTGGATGGCGCCTTTTCGACCTGGACCAGCAGCAAAGACCTGGTCGTCGGCCTGAACGGCGCTGGTACGTTGACAGTTTCCAACGGCGGCACGGTCAGCAGCACCAATGGCACCATAGGCGGTAGCTCGGACGGAACGGGCACGGTGACGGTCACCGGCGCGGGTTCGACCTGGACCAACAGTACAAGCCTCGCTGTCGGCGACGCTGGTGTTGGAACGGTGAACATCCTGAACGGCGGAGCCGTCAGCAGTAACAACGGCTATGTAGGCGCGCAGGCGGGCTCCACCGGCACGGCAACCGTCACCGGCGTTGGCTCGACCTGGACCAACAGCGCAGATCTCACCGTCGGTCTTGGGGGCACAGGCGCGTTGGCCATTTCGAACGGCGGTGTGGTCAGCAACAGCAACGGAATTGTCGGCCGCGCCTCGGGCTCGACCGGCTCTGTGACGGTCACTGGCGTAGGGTCGAGCTGGACCAACAGCTTGGAGCTTCAAGTGGGTGGCGAAGGCACCGGCGCGTTGACCATTTCAAACGGTGGTGTGGTCAGCAGCAATTTCGGTTATGTCGGCCTCGATGCGGGCTCGACCGGCTCGGTGACGGTCACTGGCGTGGGCTCGACCTGGACAAGCGGCATGGCTCTCAATGTCGGCTATGACGGCACCGGCGCGCTGACGATTGCCGCGGGTGGAACGGTCACGGCGGATTCCGGCAAACTTGGCCTCTTTGCCGGGGGCACGGGTACGGTGATTGTCGACGGCGCCGGATCGACCCTCACCTATGCCAACGACTTCGTCCTTGGCTTCAGTGGCGGCACCGGTGTCCTGACGATTCAGAATGGCGGCAAGGTTGCCAACCAGGACGGCACGCTGGGCTCCCAGCCCGGCTCGATCGGCACGGCGCATGTCGCCGGGGCGGGGTCGACCTGGACCAATACCGGGAACCTCGTCGTCGGCCATCACGCCACTGGAACGCTCGTCATATCGAGTGGTGGCGTGGTGACCAGCGCCTCTGGCCAGGTGGGCCGGTTCGACGACGCTATTGGTACGGCGACCGTCGACGGCGCCGGCTCGACCTGGACGAACAGCGGTGACCTCACTGTCGGCGGCGGCGGCCCCGGCACGCTGACGATCGCCAATGACGGCGTGGTTTCGGTGGGAGGAGCGTTCGTCCTGGCCGGCGATGCGGGCTCCATCGGCACGCTCAACATCGGCTCGGCGGCCGGTTCYCCTGCCACCGGCGCGGGCACGCTGAACGCGGCTTCGGTCCAGTTCGGCAGCGGCACCGGCGCGATCAACTTCAACCACACAGCGACGAACTATGTCTTCGCCCCGGTCATCAACGGGCTCGGCACGATCAACCAGATCGCGGGCAACACGAACCTGACGGCGGATTCCAGCGGCTTCATCGGCGCGACCCATGTCAGCGGCGGCCGGCTGGCGGTGAACGGCTCGTTGGCCAACTCGGTGGCGACGGTCTCGGGCGGCGGCATGCTCGGCGGCAACGGCACCGTCGGCGGCATTCTTGCTCAGGCTGGCGGCATCGTCGCGCCGGGCAACTCGATCGGCACCTTGAATGTCGCCGGCAATGTCGCCTTCGCGGCGGGCTCGGCCTATCAGGTCGAGGTCAACGCGGCTGGACAATCGGACAAGATCGTCGCGAGCGGCACGGCGACGCTCAATGGCGGCGCGGTTGTTGTGCAAAACGCCAGCGGTTCTCATGTGCTGGGCAGCCACTACACCATCCTGACCGCGGCCGGCGGCGTCACCGGCGCCTTTGCCGGCGCCAGCGCAACGAGTGCGACCCCCTTCCTGTCCTTCGGGCTGACCTACGATCCCAGCAACGTCTATCTTGATGTCAGCCGCAGCAACGTCAGCTTCGCGTCAGTGGGGGGGACGCCGAACCAGATCGCCACGGGCGGCGGCGTCGATAGTCTCGGCATCGACGGCCCGTTGGTCGACGTGCTCGTGCAACTCGACCTCCCGCAGGCCCGTGCGGCCTTCGACCAGCTCTCCGGCGAGGTGCATGCGTCGGCCAAGGGCGTGATGATCGAGGATAGCCGGTTCCTGCGCGACGCGGTCAACAACCGCCTTCGCGCCGCCTTCGAGGGCGTTGCCTCGCCTTCGATGCCAGTAATTGCCTACGGGCCGGACGGGCCGGAACTGGCGGCGGACCCCGGCGCGCCCGCGGCGTGGGGCCAGGCCTTTGGGTCGTGGGGAACGATGGACGGTGACGGCAATGCCGCCACGATCAAGCGCGGGGTCGGCGGCTTCTTCACCGGCGGGGACGCACTCATTGCCGAGACCTGGCGCGTCGGTCTGGTCGGCGGCTACAGCCGCTCGACCTTCGATGTGGACGAGCGCGACGCGTCCGGCTCGAGCGACAACTATCATGTCGGCCTCTATGGCGGCACACAGCTCGGCAATCTCGCCTTGCGCTCCGGCCTCGCTTACTCATGGCACGATATCGCCATGAGCCGCTCCGTCGCTTTCTCCAGCTTTAACGACCTGTTGAAAGGCGACTACCGCGCAGGCACCACGCAGGCCTTCGGCGAGTTAGGCTATCGCATCAATGCCTGGCAGGCCTCGTTCGAGCCCTTCGCCAATCTCGCTTATGCCAGCCTCGCGACGCGCGGGTTCACAGAGACGGGCGGCGCGGCGGCCCTGACCACCCGGAGCAGTACTGACGGCGTCACCTTCACCACGCTGGGCCTGCGCGCCGCGACGGGCTTCACGGTTGGCAACGGCATGAACATGACGGCGCGCGGCATGCTCGGCTGGCAGCACGCCTTCGGCGACACAACCCCGGTGTCGACCATGGCCTTCTCCGGTGGCTCGCCCTTCAGCATCGGCGGCGTGCCGATCGCCAGGGACGCCGCCGTGGTCGATGTGGGTCTCGATCTCAACCTCACCCCCAACGCCACGCTCGGTCTCGCCTATGGCGGTCAGTTCGGCAACGGCGCCACCRACCAGATGGTGCGCGGCAATTTCAACGTCAAGTTCTGAGGCGGTCATGGATCAAGAGGTCATCATTCAAGTGCAGCAGAGTTTCAAACAGGTCGTGCCGATCGCCGACAAGGTCGGGCGGATATTCTACGCCCGGCTCTTCGAGACGCATCCTGAGGTGCGCCCCATGTTCGCGGAGGACATCCAACCTCAGGCTAAAAAGCTCGTGCAGATGCTGGCCTTGATCGTCAACAGCCTCCACAAGCTCGACACGATCTTGCCGGTGGTCGACGATCTCGCCCGCCGTCACAAGAGCTATGGAGTGGTCGATGCCCATTATCCCGTCGTRGGCGACACCTTGATCTGGACGCTGGAACAGGGATTAGGGGACGCTTTCACCCCACAAGTGAAGCGCGCGTGGGCTACGGCTTTCGATACCCTCTCCAGCGTGATGATCACGGCCGCCAAAGAACCTGTCGCTGCGCGATAATCTCCTTGGTCGCTGTATGGCACGGCAAGGGATGGCTCGCAGGCCGCGCGGCAAAACTGGCGGGGTTTCATGGACCTCCATGCTCAGCGCAACAACAAGGCCGCACAATGCGACTACATTCGAATTTCATAGGAGCTGCATTGGCGATAGCAACCATGGGCGTCGGCCTGGCCTTTTACGCAGTTCCTGGCGATGYGGCTGCGCCGGTTGGCGCGCAGCTCGCCAAAGGTATCCAGAAAGAGGCTCGCCGGCCGCGATCGCTAGAACTGGCGCAAGCAACGCTGCCCGCTTCGACGCTTCCAGGCGGAGCCTCTTCCTTGAACGAGACCTATCGGGATTGGCAGCTCGCCTGCGTGCAGCAGACCACAACCAAGCGCTGTGCGTTCTCGCAGAGCCAAGCCCAGCAAAATGGCCAACGGGTTTTGGCGATCGAACTCAGTGCGCCGACCGGAAACACTGTGACAGGCATAATCATCCTGCCCTTTGGCCTTGCCTTGGACAAAGGCATCACGCTGCAGATAGACGACCAGCCCGCCGGACAGGCTCTCCAGTTCCGGACGTGTTTGCAGGCCGGCTGCGTCGTGCCCCTGAGTTTCGATGCCCCGACCCTCACGACCCTGCGGGCCGGCGTTGCGCTCAAAGTCAAAGCCATCAGCGATGGCGGCCAAGCGACCCCGTTTTCCATCTCGCTTCAGGGCTTTGACGCGGCTCTCGACAGGGTTGCGGCACTCGCCAAGTAAGGCCGGACGCGCGCCGCTGCAGCATGGGTTAAGACAGACAGGCGCGATTTTTACGCACCAAGGCACGCTTGCAGAGATGGCACACGAACAATCGATGTGCATTATTCCTTCGGCAATCGCCGACGCCGCAACAGTCCGCGCTACCGCCTGCACGATGAACAGAAGATACTCGAGGTGAAAGCGGACGTTTCGATCTCCGGATTAAACGCGTGTCTCACAAGACGGCGCACGAATGTCGGCATCCCGTACATCGTCTCCTTGGTATGTTGTCCGGCCCATCGTTAGGTCCCGAAAGGGCGCGTCTGTGTTAGGCGAGTTCCTTCGGTGCCTCCAGGGCAGTCAGGTGCTCGGTCAAGGCAGTCGGCATGGCCGCGCCTCTAAAGCCGCGCCGCGGTCTCTTTTTCCAACTGCTTGATCGCATCGGAACCTGCAACAAAAGCCTTTTTGTCCGCATCCCATTTGTAGATCACGGTGACGGCGCGCGAAAAGGTCGGACCGGTTTGCACCTCGTCGCAGGCATCGTCGACCAGTTCCCGAGCATCAGTGACCGTCACCTTAATATCGCCGTAGGAACCGGGCGTTGCTGGCTGGCCTTCGACCGACAGGTCTTGCCACTGCTCGAGCCCGCACCCCCTTACGCCGTGGAGGAAGAAGGTGTCGATAAGTTCGAACTTGCCACCACGCATGTATATCAATGCGTCTATCGTATGGTTTTCGTTGGAATTGAAATGCTGGCTGGAAGTGACCATTGCCTGGCTCCCCTTGCCGATGCTGACCACGGCGGAAACATCGAAATCGGTAAGGCGCCCCATTCCGACATCGACGGCGTCGAGCAACACAGGTGGATTGGTATCTCTGAAGGCGGCCAGCAAAGCGGGCGCCTCTGCGAAGTCCTCCGGTCTGYCGATGTCAGCCATCAAAAGAATGATCGGCTTGCCCTCAGCCTGATAGGGTTGAGCCCGGATTAAGTCGATCGTGATCGTCTCGGGCATGTCCCAGTTATATTCTGGGCCGCGTATATGGCGGAGGGGCGCCATGTCCTGTCCGCTGACTAGGGTCTCATTGGCAACCAGATCTGGCACCAGTTGCACCAGTAGATCGAAATAAGTGACGCCGGGTTGGTTGGGCACAGCCGTGTTCACATCGGAAACTTCAAATGGTGGCGCCGCGGGCTCCATCGAAACGGCTACAACAGGGCAAATCCCCAGCACCAAAGCCAATGTCAGCACCTTCGACACGTTCAACAATAGCGTCCCCCCATTTGCGCGCAGGTATTTCCGCAATCGCTAGTTTAGCCATGCTTACGAACCCGTCTTGGCCGTGGTCGCATCAGATTTATTGTGCAACGAGCAAACCAATCTCGGGAACCTCTATATCCGCTGAGACAACGGCGCTTGTCTTGGACAGCACTACTATTGTCCGCCAACGAACAATTCCGTAAACTATTGAAACTATTGCATATAATTGTCAGAAGATATAGTGTCGCAAGGAAACTTGTCGGAGCAAGTGGGGATGTCGGAAAAGGCTAAATTTTCGCAAAGCGATCTATCTCCGCAACTCAGCGAAAAAGCAAACGTCAGCCCGGTTTCGTGCGCTAAAATTATCCTTCGAAGATACTGCCCAATTGATTGCGAAAGACCTTGTGCTGTGCCAAAAAAAATCGTCCTCTCATCTGAAGCCTTACCGCCGGGTTTGAACGATCCGACCGATTCAAACTGTGGCGCGACATTCGTATCGCCTAGATTGCTTCAACTGTCTTTCTTGCGTCTTTCGCGCCAATTGATCATCCCCACGAGAGATTTGAACGGCGATGATTTCACGCCTGCGGCCGGGGGGCTAAACGCATGCTGACGCTCTATGCGTTGAAGCCGGCATTCCAGGCGATACTTCGTCCACTGGTCAATTGGCTGGCCGCGATGGGCATGACCGCCAACCAGGTGACTGTACTGGCGGCCGCACTGTCGATAGTCACCGGTCTGCTCACTGCGGCCTTTCCCGAAAAAGGTTCGGTGTTCTTACTGATGCCGGTCGTGCTGTTAGTGCGCATGGCGCTAAACGCCGTTGATGGCATGCTGGCGCGCGAACATGGCCAGGCATCGACGCTTGGCATGTATCTCAATGAGCTGTGCGACGTGGCATCGGATCTGGCGCTGATCCTGGCCTTTGCAGCGGTGCCCGCCTTCGCGCCGTGGGGTGTCGTCGCCTTCGCCATTTCGGCCGTTCTGGCGGAGTTTGCGGGCGTGCTCGGCATCGCCGCCGGCGCGCCCCGCAACTATGCCGGGCCCTTTGGCAAGAGCGACCGGGCGCTCGCTTTGGGCGTCATCTCCGTGCTGGTCGCCAGCGGCCTGTGGGTCCAGCCGATCGCTGCTTGGGTATTTCCCACCATGGCGATCCTGTCGATAATAACCGCTATCAACCGCATCCGGGCCGGCCTCGCTGCGGCGACCATCTGAATGCAGGAATCCTCAGTTCTCGAAGGCCAACCGATGCTGCACGAAAAGTCTTCCGCCATGGTGTCGTCGCCAGACAGCCCACGCAGCGTGGTTGAGCGAATATTCGCTTCGCATGACGGCACCGAACTCTTCTTTCGCTATTGGCCGGCGGTGTCGGCATCCCCGAAAGGAGCGATCGTTCTGTTTCATCGCGGCCACGAACATGGTGGCCGCACGGCTCATCTTGTCGATGAACTGCGTATGCCCGATTATGCGTTCTACGCTTGGGATGCGCGCGGCAATGGCCGCTCGTCCGGGGAGCGCGGCTATGCTCCATCCTTTGCAACACTTGTGCGCGACATTGATTGCTTTATCCGCGAGATCGCCGACAAGGACGGATTTGCTGTGCAGGATGTTGCGCTGATCGCCCAGTCCTTCGGCGCTGTTCTGGCAGCCGCCTGGGTCCACGACTATGCGCCGAAGCTGCGCGTCATGGTGTTGGCGTCGCCGGCGTTTTCGGTCAAGCTCTACGTGCCTCTTGCCAGACCCGGCATTGCGTTGTGGCAGAAGATCAAGGGTCGGTTCTTCGTCAATTCTTACGTCAAGGCGAAGCTGTTGACCCACGATCCTGCGCGCATCGCCTCCTTTGAGACTGATGTGCTGATCACCCGGCCGATCGCCTCGAACATCCTGCTCGAGCTCTATGAGCATGCGGCGCGCATCGTCGCCGACGCGCGGGCCATCACAGTGCCAACGCAAGTCCTGATCT
>NZ_JBFUKO010000126.1:0-10837 GCF_056400805.1 Aminobacter sp. P4_H6_2 | reverse complement strand
GTGGCAACCAGTGCTTCGTACTCGGCTTCGGTGATGACCTGATTTGCACACAAATGGTCTTCGCGGCCAAGCGAGCCTATGCCGACGACAAACAGATCCGATGCGCGGGCCTTGTCCAACAATTGCTGAACGCTAGGCTGGGACAGGAAAACGTTCTTTTCCTCCACGCTGTTGGCGAGGTAGGGAACCGGCAGGAAGTACATGTCTCCGCGAACGTTTCTGGCAAGAACCTGAACCGGGTCCATTCTGTTGGAGGCGAGCGACCGGGTCAGAGAGCCGGAAATCGACACCGCCTCCAGGTCCGGCCGCTCGATCGTAACCACCTCGGCAAAAGTGCAAGCCAAGGTTCTGCCCATGCCGATGCCGATGCGCTTGATCGATGCATCTGACAGCACTGAGGTCAGGTAGGCCGCTGCGATCTTGCTGACGGGTTGAAGAACGTCTTCGAACCGGCGCGACGACGCGGCATCGACCGGCACGACGACGCAGTTGTCGAGCCCAAACTCAGCGCAGAGCGCCATCTCGAGTTCGATGCATTCGCTCGGCCGCCGGCTGACCGAGACCTGCACGATCCGCTCGCGCTGCGCCTGGGCGATAAGGCGGTTTATGCTGGGCTGAGACATGTTCAGTGCTTTTGCGATCTCAGCCTGGCTTTTGCCCCCGACAAAATACATCCAGGCAGCCTTGACCACATTGTACTGGTGCCAGTCGCTGGATGTTTCTTTCATTCTTGTCTCCCTTGGCCAATGCAAACGGCGATGCCGTAAGCTACTTATAGGCCACGCAGAAAGCCACGGATAAGCTTTTCGAGCTTCATCGCGCCGATGGGCGCGCTGGCCTTGGTGTGCTCGTGGCTGATGTGTTCGGTGCCTAGGCCCGCGGCCATGTTGGTGATGACCGACACGGCACAGCACTTCATGCCGAGGAACCTGGCCAGGATGACTTCGGGAACGGTGGACATGCCAACGGCATCGGCGCCCAGGATTTTCAGCGCGCGAATTTCTGCCGGTGTCTCGAAGTTCGGGCCCGAGTACCAGGAATAGACGCCTTCCTTCAGCGCGATCCCTTCGGCGGCTGCAATTTCCATCAGCCTTTTGCGGCTCGCGGGATCGTAGGCGTCGACGAGATTGACAAACCGCTTGTCGGTCGGCTCGCCGATGAGCGGGCTGCGGCCCGAGAAGTTGATGTGGTCCGAAATCAGCATCAGTTCGCCCGGAGGAATGTCGGTCGAGAACGACCCGCAGGCATTCGTCGCAAACAGCTGTTCGGCACCCAGGGCAGCAAGGACTTCGAGGGGAACGCGCATCGCGTCAGCCTGGCCCTTTTCATAAAAATGCGCGCGTCCGCCAAAGACCGCGACATCGACGCCTTCAAGCTTGCCGATGACAAGCTTGGCGGTGTGGCCGGACACGCTGGCATGGGGGAAGCCGGGCAGGTCGGTATAGTCGATGGCGATGCCGTCAACGGCCTCGGTCAGATGTCCCAGGCCCGATCCGAGGATGAAGCCGATACGAACCTTGGGATTGCCGCAGCGGGCATTGATGACCTTCAGAGACTCTTCAGTGCTCATTTCAACGTTCCTTTGTGTAGGGGATACCGCCCGCAGCGGGCGGTGTTGCTTTTCCGACGAACCCGGCAAGGATTACGATCGTCAAAATGTAGGGAAGCGAGCTTTCAAGGAACTCGACCAATGCGGCGAGCACGCGGCTGTCGAAGTGTACGTTTCCATGAATCTGATAACCCACGGCCTCGACAAAGCCGAACAGCAGGCATGCGCCGAGGGCGGGGTATGGGCGCCACTTCGCAAAGATCAACGCGGCAAGGGCGATGAAACCGCGGTTCGCCGTCATTCCGTCCGTGTAGCCGGCGGCCTGGGCGGTGGAAAGATAAGTGCCGGCGACACCGCAGAGCACGCCGCCGATCAGGACGGCCGAATAGCGAAGCCTGGTGACACTGATGCCGGCCGTATCCACAGCGCTCGGTGCATCACCCACAGCCCTTAACCGCAGGCCGTAACGTGTCCGGTACAAGATCCACCAGGTCAATGGAACCAGCGCAAGCGCCAGGTAGACGATCACGCTCTGGCCGGAGATCACCTGCTGGTAAACGCCGCCCAACTGATTGTGGAAAGGCAACTCGATGCCCAGGAAGCGTTGGTCGGCATTGAGGCCAGGCGTTTGACCACCCGTTCCGAATATCGTTTGCGCCAGCAAATAGGCGATGCCGAGCGCCAGCATGTTGATGGCGACACCCGAAATCAGCTGGTTGCCGCGCAGTGTGATCGATGCGAAGCCATGGATGAGCGCAAACCCCGAAGATGCCAGCACGGCAACGAGAAGTGCTATCCAGATGTTGCCGACAAGCGCTGCTGTCGCCGCGGACGCAAAGGCAGCGATCAGCATTTTGCCGTCCAGACCGATATCGACAATGCCGGAACGTTCGGAGTACAGCCCCGCCAGACACGCCAGCAGGATTGGCGTCGCCACGCGTAGCGTCGCACCAAGAATTTGAATGATGATATCGACGTCCATAATCACGACTTCCGCGAGAATTGGGCGAATGCAAACAGGCGGGTGAGCGGGATGCGGACAAGGTTTTCCATCGCGCCGACAAACAGGATGATCAACGCCTGGATGATGACGATCATCTTCGCGGGGATCGCCGGCATCTCGAACGCCAGTTCCGCGCCACCTTGGTAAAGCGCGCCGAACAAAAGCGCGGCCAGGGCAACACCGAAGGGATGGGAGCGTCCCATCAGCGCGACCGCTATTCCGGTGAAACCCGCGCCTTCGACAAATCCAAGCACCAGTGCGTGCTGCTGCCCCAGGACGGAATTGGTGGCCATCAATCCGGCCAGCCCGCCTGAGATCAGCATGACAAGCATGACGATGCGGAAGCTGGATATCCCGGCGTAGTCGGTGGCTTTCTCGCTATGGCCGAAGGCGCGGATCTCGTAGCCGAAATGGGTTCGCCACAGCAGCAGCCAAACCAGGACGCAAGCCAGCAGTGCAACGAAGAACATGATGTTGCCCTCCATGCGCTGTACTTCAAAGCCAAACCAGGCCAGCACTTCATCGATACGCGGCAGGTGAGCGGCGTCGTCGAAGGTACGGGATTGGGGAGCGGACGCGCCGATGGGCTTAAGGATGTTGCTGAGAAGCGCAACCAGCAAGCCCGCCGCGATGTAGTTGAACATGATCGTGGTGATGACGATGTGGCTGCCGCGGCGAACCTGCAGATAAGCGGGTATCGCAGCCCATGYCGCACCAAAGGCGAACGCAACCAGAATTCCCGCTGGCAGCACGATAAGCCAATGGGTCTGGTCGAGCGAAAGTCCCACAAGCCCGGCACCGATCCCGGCAAAGATCGCCTGGCCTTCACCGCCGATGTTGAACTGCGCGGCGTGGAAAGCAACTGCAACCGCCAGGCCGGTGAGAAGGAAATTGGTGAAATAAAAGAGGGTGAAACCGAGATTGTAGCTGTTGCCGAATGCGCCTGTGGCCATCACGCGAACGGCCTTCAGCGGGTCTTCTCCGATCGCCAGCACGACGAGGCCCGACACGACGAGCGCCAGACACACGCTCAGCAGCGGAACCAGAAACACATCAGCCCATTTTGGCAGCTGGGGCATGGGAGCTCTCCCTTTGGTTCACGCCAGCCATGAGCAGGCCAAGGTCGTTTTCATCGGTGTCGTCAACGGATCGTTCACCCGATATGCGGCCATCGAACATCACGATCACCCGATCCGACAGGCCGAGAATCTCGTCCAGCTCGACCGAAACCAGCAGGATCGCCTTGCCCTGCTCGCGCAGCGAAATGATCTCGCGATGAATGTATTCGATGGCGCCGATATCCACCCCTCGCGTCGGTTGACCGATCAGCAGCAGGTCGGGGTTTTGTCCGATCTCGCGTGCCAGGACGATCTTTTGCTGGTTTCCGCCCGACAGATTGGCGGTTTTCAGGAATGGATCGTCTGGCCGAACGTCGAACGCTTCGATCAGCGCACGCGCGGCCTGTTTCATCTTGCTGGGGCGCGAGAACAGCCCCTTTGTGAATGCAGGCTTGCGGTGATAGCCGAAGCTTGCATTCTCCCAAACGCTGAATGGCATGACCAGCCCGTGGCGGTGCCGGTCCTCGGGAACATGGCCGATCCGTTTCTGGCGCTTTTCAGCCGCGCGGCCGCCGCGCGAGACGTCGAGGATCGCACCGTTCAGCCGGACCTCGCCGCTTGTCGCCGGGCGCATCCCGCACAAGATCTCCAGCAGTTCGGATTGGCCGTTGCCGGCTACGCCTGCCACGCCAAGGATCTCGCCAGCACGAATATTGAAGGAGACGGACTTCAGCCGCTCGACGCCGTCTTTTGCGACCGTCAGATCATGGACGGAAAGTACATCCTTGCCGGGCTTTGCCGCGGGCTTGAGCACTTTCAATTCGACGGAGCGCCCAACCATCAGTTCGGCAAGCTTCGTCACGCTCATGTCGGCGGTCGGATGTGTCGCGGTCATTTCGCCACGCCGCATGACGCTGACCGTATCGGTGATCGCCATGATCTCGCGCAGCTTGTGCGTGATGAACACGATCGTTTTGCCTTGCGCCTTGAGGCCCTGCAGAATCCGAAACAGATGGTCGGCTTCCGCCGGCGTCAGGACACCCGTCGGCTCGTCGAGGATCAAGATCTCGGCCTGGCGATAAAGCGCCTTGAGGATCTCGACCCTTTGCTGCAACCCGACAGAAAGATCGCCCGCCACCGCATCTGGATCGACTTCGAGACCGTACTCGCTGGCCAATTCCTTCAAGATCCGCCGCGCCTTGCTGTAGGAATGCTGCAAGCGCACGCCGTCTTCGGCGCCCAAAATGATGTTTTCCAGCACCGTGAACGGCTTCACCAGCATGAAATGCTGATGAACCATGCCAATTCCGGCCGCGATCGCATCGTTGGAGTGGCGGATTGCCACTCGTTTGCCGTTGACCTGTATCTCGCCCTTGTCGGCTTGGTAGAAGCCATACAGGATCGACATCAACGTCGATTTGCCGGCGCCGTTTTCACCTACGATTCCGTGAATTGTCCCTTTGGCCACCGTCATCGAGATGTTCTTGTTCGCGTGAACAGAACCGAACGATTTGGATATGCCAATGAGCTCAATCGCGGGGGAGACCGAAACGGTCTCCCCTGTCTCGTTGCTGACCATCTGACGGCCTCAAATTTTAGAGCGGGCAGGTGTCGTCAGTGCGGTAGTCGTGCACCTTGGTCTCGCCGGAGACGATCCGGCTTTTGGCCGCTGCGACAGCCGCAGCCATCTCGGGCGAGATGAGAGCCTTGTTGTTGTCGTCCACGGCAATGTCGACGCCGTCCTGGGCCAGGCCGAGCGATTGAAGGCCGGGCGTGAAGGCGTCTTTCTGAACGTCCATCATGGCCTGATATACGGCGACATCGACGCGCTTGAGCATCGAAGTCAGCACCTTTCCGGGATGCAGATGGTTCTGGTTCTTGTCGACGCCAATGCCAAGCGCGCCGGCATCCGCAGCCGCCTGCAGCACGCCAATGCCCGTTCCGCCAGCGGCATGGTAGACCACGTCGGCGCCACGGCCGATCTGCGACTTGGCCAGCTCGCCGCCCTTCACAGGGTCGCGCCAGGCAGCGCCGGTGGTTCCGGTCATGTTCTCAAGCACCTCGATGTCGGCCTTGGTCGCTTTGGCGCCCTGCTTGTAGCCGCAGGCGAAGGCGCGGATCATCGGAATATCCATCCCGCCGACAAAGCCAACCTTGTTTGATTTCGAGGCCATGGCGGCCATGAGGCCCACCAGATAGGAGCCTTCCTGCTCCTTGAACGTCACCGACCGCACGTTGGGAAGGTCGACAACGGAATCGATGAGCACGAACTTCGTATCAGGGTATTCCGGCGCAGCCGCCTTTACCGCCGGTCCCCACGAGAAGCCGGTGACGACCACCGGATTGTGCCCTTGCTGGGCGAAGCGCCGCAAGGACTGTTCTCTCTGCGCATCCGACTGCAGCTCGAATTCGCGGTAGGCAATGCCGGTTTCCTGGCGAAACCTTTCGGCTCCAACAGACGACGCCTCGTTGAACGATTTGTCATATTTGCCACCCAGGTCGAAAATGACCGCCGGGTTGGCATCGGCCAGGGCCGCGGACACGGCTCCAAGCATTGAGCTGGCTACGACGACGGCGCGCACAAAATTCATGATGTCCTCTCCAAACAAGGGCTCCCGACCCTTGGTTGATAATAATGCACACTATGAATTATTATTCAAACGCATTTTCCAGCGGGTACCGGCGCAGCAATCGGGTCGCAAAAGCGCCAGGCAATTGCGTTGTTGACGACCGGGCGAGCAGCGGCCCACCGAGACCATCCACATTTTTGTGTGGTGGCCGCGGTTCGACGTCGGCAAGGTGGGTCGGCAAGGCGGCATGCAGATTGAGGCGCGTACGATCGCTCCCGACGCCTCGCGTCACCTACGCTCGCGAAGACACGACAGCGTGGGTCCATTTCGCGCGAGGTGTGGTCGAGGTGCCACTTTTCGGTGGCCGCACCCTTTCACCGCGTGGC
This sequence comes from Aminobacter sp. P4_H6_2, assembly GCF_056400805.1. Taxonomy (NCBI): domain Bacteria; kingdom Pseudomonadati; phylum Pseudomonadota; class Alphaproteobacteria; order Hyphomicrobiales; family Phyllobacteriaceae; genus Aminobacter; species Aminobacter sp. P4_H6_2. The sequence goes on along the minus strand of NZ_JBFUKO010000126.1, from coordinate 4,271 downwards.
ACAGGCCACACGCGGACGCATCAGAGCAGGATTTTCGCAAGGATCGCGGCGGCGGAGCCGATTACCGACAAGACCATGGCTATTGCGCCGAAAGTCTCCAAACCGGACGTTCTCATCCGCTGCGGAACGAAGCGCTCGAACGGGTCGCCTTGTGAAAAGACCTGCAATCGGTCGTACCACTGCAATCCTTGATCTATCGCGCTGAGCCACATTTTCGTTCCGCCACCCGATGTCGCCAGCGACTGGAGTGCCGCTTGCGCGACACCAATACGTCGCGGCGCATAGGGTTTCGAGGTGACCGAAACGGCACGGAAATCAAAATGTCATAAGAATTGGCGGCCAGAGTCAGTGAACGCCGGTGGCGCCTTCGTAACCCTGCATTCCAATGGGTTTTGCAGCCCAGCCGGCTGAAGCCTCTCGGCCTTACTCCGGCTTTTGCCGCAGCACGCAGCGAAAGCTGACATGGCTGGTCGAGGTGTCGACCGGCTCGGCGTGCCGGGCGGCCGGGCGGTAACGGCGGCAGTAGTTGGGCGCGCACAGATGCGAGCCGCCCTTCAGCACCTTGCGCGGGATCTTGATCCGGGGCTGGTTCGGGTCGAAGCTCGATTCGATCGGGCCACCGCGCGGATTTAGCGGCACGCAGCAGGCCTTCGGCGCATCCTCCGTGTGCTTGGTCGACCAGAAGTCGCTGGTCCACTCCCAGACATTGCCGATCATGTCATAGAGGCCGTAGCCGTTGGCCGCAAAGGCGGTCACCGGCGAGGTGCGGTCGTAGCCGTCGCTCTTGAGGTTTTCGTGCGGGAACATGCCTTGCCAGGTGTTGGCCATGTGTTTGCCGCCGGGGGTGAGTTCGTCGCCCCAGGCATATTCGGCATCCTCCAGCCCGGCACGGCCCGCAAACTCCCACTCGGCTTCGGTCGGCAGCTCCTTGCCCGCCCATTTGGCGTAGGCCTCCGCGTCACAATAAGCGACATGGACMACCGGGTGCTCGTCGAGCCCCTTGATGTTGCTGCCCGGGCCGTAGGGACGGCGCCAGTTGGCGCCAAATTTGAAGGCCCACCACTGCCCCCAGTTGCGCAGGTCAACCGGGCCTTTGGGTGGCGAAAAGATCAGCGAGCCGGCTTGCAGCAAATGCGGCAGCGCGCCGGGATAGTCCGCCGGATTCGGCGGAATCTCGGCGAAGGTGGTGTAGTTCGTCGCCTCGACGAAACGCCGGAACTGGCGGTTGGTGACCGGGGTCTTGTCCATGAAGAACCCGTCCACGGTGCCGCGGTGGGCAGGGCGTTCTTCGGCATAGTGATTGTCCGAGCCCATGCGGAACGTGCCGCCTGGAATCCACAGCATATCCGCCTTGCCGATGACTGCGCTTTCGTTCATGGCGATTTCTCTTTCAACGGCTTCGCACGCGTGACAGCATACACCTTGCCTTGGCGGTGTCGATCTTTTCGCCGCCTTGCGCTCGCGCTTCTGGGTCTCGGGATTTCTCGTCTGCAAGCTGCTTGCGCGCCTTTTCCATCGCTCGCCTGGCGTCGTCGTCCACGGTCGGGAATTGAGGGTCGAGCTTTTCYAGTCGGTCGACGATCGTTGCCGCGATCACCAGCCGTGTGAACCATTTGTTGTCGGCCGGGACCACATGCCAGGGGGCGCTTTTCGTTGCGGTGTGGCGGATCATGTCCTCATAGGCTTCCATGTAGGCGCTCCATTTCTGGCGCTCGACAAGGTCCTGGCTGGAGAATTTCCAGTTCTTTTCGGGCTCGTCGATGCGTTCGACGAAACGCCGTTTCTGCTCGTCCTTCGAGACGTTCAGGAAAAACTTGAGAACGACCGTGCCGTTGCGCGCCAGGTGATTTTCGAAGCTGCAGATGTCTTCGAAGCGCTCCTTCCAGATGTCGTCGGTCACAAGTTCCGGCGGCAGGTTCTGGCCGGCGAGGATTTCTGGGTGCACGCGGGCGACAAGCACTTCTTCGTAATAGGAGCGGTTGAAGATGCCGACGCGGCCGCGCTCCGGCAGCTTGACCGCGCAGCGCCACAGAAAGTCGTGGCGCAGTTCGGTCGAACTCGGCGCCTTGAACGAGGTTACGTCGCAGCCCTGGGGGTTGACCCCGGACATGACGTGCTCGATGGCGCTGTCCTTGCCTGCGGCGTCCATGGCCTGCAGGACGATCAGCACCGACCACCGGCCCTCGGCATAAAGCCGATCCTGAAGCCCGCGCAGGCGTTTGACGCCGGCTTCCAGCAGCTCCTTGGCGTCGTCCTTTTCGATGTCCAGGCCACATGTGTCGCCCGGGTCGAAATCCGCAAGATGGAACTTCCGGCCTTTCTTCACCCGAAATGCCTTGACGATTTCGGCTGGCAGCATGTCGGTTGCCTCTGATGCTGAACGGGAACTCGCCGCTATTTTGCCGGCGGATAAATGGTGAGCCAGTCGCTCTTCATGTCGACGATCGTCCAGCCCTTGGCTGTGCCTTCGTCGAGCGCCTTGTCGAGCTTGCCGATATGCGACTGCCGGTCATAAGCCCATTCGCGGTCGGCGTCGGTGTGGTGGACGATGCCGATGAAGCGCGCGCCGTCGCCGGCCGCCGTCCATTCCAGCATCTGCTGGTCGCCATCCGAATTGCCAAAGGCGAGGATGGGACGGCGGCCGATGAAATTGTTGATGCCCGAAGGCTTGCCAGGGCCGTCGTCGATGAACTCGACCTTGGGCTCCTTGACCAGAACCGGCTTGCCGTCGCGCAATTCGAACTTCGTCACCCCGGCTGATCCGATGACCTGTTCGGGAGGAATGCCATAGGCCTTTTCAGCGAAGCCGCGCATGAATTCGACGCCACCGCCCGAGACGATGAACGTCTTGAAGTCGTTGGCGCGGAGATAGTCGAGAAGCTCCAGTTGCGGTTGGTAGACCAGCTCGTCATAGGGGCGATCGAAACGGGGGTGGCGCGCTGTTTTCAGCCAATCGGAAACGATGGCGGCATATTCATCCGTGGTCATGCCCGAATGGCTTACCGCCATCAGCTCCATCAGGCCCTTTTCGCCCGATGCGGCGAGCCCTTTTATATCGCCTGCCAGCACGGACTTGAAAGGCTCGGTGTCCTTCCATTCCGGGTGCTGTGGCGCCATCGCCTTGATGCGGTCGAGARCAAAAGCCAGCTGGAAGTAGATTGGCTGCTCCGACCACAACGTTCCGTCATTGTCGAAGACAGCGATGCGCTCTTCGGGTTTTACGAAATCCGCGCCGCCATCCTTCGTCACCTTGGCGACGAAATCCGTGATCGCCGACTTCACCGCGCCGTCCTTCCACGACGGCAACGGGTCGGCCTGGGCAAGGGCGCTGGAGACAAGCGCCAGCAAAAGGAGAGGAAGTGCCAGGAATGTTTGCAGGAAGAAGTTGCGTGAGGGGGTCATCAAAATCGCCTCCGTCTGAACTGCTCATCTGTGATGCTATATGCGTTTTCTCCAATCCTCCAGAGCGAAACCGAATGCCGTTTCTGTTAGCACTCGTTGATACTAATACAATCTCATACATGGACCGAAAAAGACCATCGGATTATCAGTTTATTTACAATGCGTAAGCTTTGGCGCCGACCAATACATTCCTGATACGTTCCGTCTTCCCTTGCGTGAAGTGCGCCAATACAGTGACTGTGCCGAAAGGAGGTCCGGCACAAAGTCCGCCGACATTTTGGCGGACACCCCCGTCTTGAAAGCACCGGTTCGTTCCAACTGATTTCGCTCAGGAGTATGACTATGCGGAAGGGAAGTATCTTGAGGGCGGCGATGATCGCTGCGGCCAGTTGTTTGGCCATCGGGGCGGTTTCATCCGCCAGCGCGCAGGACGCGCAAAAACCCAACATCCTCGTCATCTTCGGCGACGACATCGGCCAGACCAACATCTCAGCCTATTCCATGGGCTTGGTGGGATACAAAACTCCGAACATCGACCGCATCGCCAAGGAAGGCATGATGTTCACGGATTATTATGCCGAAAACAGCTGCACGGCGGGGCGCTCGACATTCATTACCGGGCAGACGTGCCTGCGGACGGGCTTGTGCAAGGTCGGCGCTCCCGGCGCTCCCGTTGGCCTGCAGCCAGGTGACATCACGATCGCTCAAGCACTCAAGCCTTTGGGTTATGCCACGGGGCAATTCGGCAAGAACCACCTTGGCGACAAGGACGAATATCTGCCGACCAATCACGGCTTCGACGAATTCTTCGGCAATCTTTACCACCTCAATGCCGAAGAAGAGCCGGAAGCCCCTTATTGGCCAAAGGA
>NZ_JBFUKO010000125.1:0-10863 GCF_056400805.1 Aminobacter sp. P4_H6_2 | reverse complement strand
GCTCTTGGCCGAGGGCTATGATGTCGTCGGTTTCGACAGCGTGACCGACTATTACGACACCTCGCTCAAGCGCTCGCGTCTTGAAATGCTTGCCGAACATGGCGATTTCCGCTTCATCCAGGCCGATCTTGCCGATGCGGCGGCGGTAAAATCGGCTTTCGGATGCCGCCCCGAGATCGTCATCCATCTCGCCGCCCAGGCAGGCGTGCGTTATTCGCTCGACCACCCACAGGCTTACGTCGACGCCAACATCACCGGCTTCCTCAATATCCTCGAGAATTGCCGCGCGAGGCCACCGAAGCACCTGATCTATGCCTCGTCGAGCTCGGTCTATGGCGGCAACAAGAAGCAGCCTTATTCGCCGCGCGACGGCGTCGACCATCCGGTCAGCCTTTATGCGGCAACCAAGAAGGCCAACGAGTTGATGGCGCATACCTACAGCCATCTGTTCGGGGTACCGGCGACCGGCTTGCGGTTCTTCACCGTCTACGGCCCCTTCGGGCGGCCCGACATGGCCTATTACAAGTTCACCCGCGCCATCTTCGCCGGTGAGACCATCGACATCTACAATGGCGGCGACATGTACCGCGACTTCACCTACATCGACGACATCGTCGAAGGGATCGTGCGCCTGATCGACCTGCCGCCCAAGGCCGATCCAGACTATGACATCGCTGCGGGCGGTGCATCGGGCAGCTGGGCGCCGCACAGGGTGATGAACATCGGCAACCGCCGCAAGGAACATCTGATGGAGATGATCCGCATTCTCGAACGCGCGACTGGCCGCGAGGCGGTGAAGAATTTCATGCCGTTGCAGCCGGGCGACGTGCTGAGCACCTGGGCCGATGTGAGCGACCTCGAAGCATTGATCGGCGAGCTTCCACACACGCCGATTGAGGAGGGGCTGGTCCGCTTCGTCGATTGGTACGGCAGGTATTACCGCGTCCAGTAACGAAGCGACCGGTCAGGCATACTGACCTCCGGTTGCGGTACTGCCTGCGGCATTGCCCGGCAGATAGGCAGCACCGCCCCCGGCGGTGTTGATCACGCCGTTGAGGATGGTGTTGCAGCGGGCGCCAGTGGCCGCACCTGCGAAGGTCGTGCCGCCGCACGTGACATGGCCGTTCTGACAAGACGCGAAGGCGGTGGCGAAGGCCGGCGTGCCGGTCAGCGTAATCGTGCGGGCCTCGGTGTTGACCACCCCACCGCTGCGCACGTTCCAATGAACGGGCGATGCGCCCGAAATCGCGTAGTTGCCTGTGGCGGTTGCCGCGCCGTTGTTCTGGCACATGATGTGGCCCTGGGCGCAGCCGCCGAACCTGACATTCTGGAACTGGATCGTGCCGCCATCGGTATTCAGGCCAAGGCCGCTGGTGGTTGTCCTGATCTCCAGATCCTTGATCAGACAACGCGTGCCCGCTGGCGCGCTAATCGCGCTGGACGAGGTGGTGGAGACGATGACGTTGGCGGGCGCGCCGCTGTTGCCGGCGATGATCAGACCTGCAGCACTCGTCTGGCCCACGGTAACCGGAATGGTCAGCGCGTCGGTATAGGTGCCGTCGCCGATCTGGATGGTAACGGTGAAGCCGGCAAAGTCGAGGCCCGCTGCGACGTTGAGCGCCTTCTGGACTGTTACGAACGCGCCGCCTGCCGTGTTCGCGAGCCCGGTGTTGGCATCGGACCCGTCCGTACGGACATGATATGTCCGGTTGGCGATGAGCATCTCGCGGACATGGTGTTTGGCGACTGCCTGGTTCTGGTCGGTCAATGCCAGGCCTGGCTGCAACAGCACCCGCCCGTCGGTGCGGCGGACTTTCAGCGCCTCCATCCAGGCGGAACCATCGGGCGAGACCTTGACGTGCCAGTCGTCGTCGCCGGCGAGGCCGAACTCGGCCCGACCCGAATAGCCTGTCTGAAACAGCAGTGAGGCATTGTCGCCGGCTGCCGCCTTGTTGATCTTGACCTGCTGTCCCGCGCCCAGATTGTCGAACAGCACGGCCTGGCTCTTCACCGACAGCCGGTTGGTGGTATCGGCAGTGGTGTTGATACCGACCATGGCAGCCGGATTGATGCCGAGCGCCACCGCATCCTGCCAGCCTGTGCCGTCATGGGCGAAGATGCGTTGTTCATCAGCCACCCAGGCAAGCCAGCCCCTGACAGGGACATGGAAAGCCCAGGCACCGTCCTGCCAGGCCGCGATCTGGCCGCTCTTGCCGGTCCAGGCGCCCGTCGCTGCCGTAGCAACGATGTAGCGGTCACCTTCGACTGGCAGGGCTGGCGGTGCGGCCAGATGCCGGTCGAGCACACAAAGCTGCACCACAACATCCAGCGCCAGCAGCGCCTCGTTGTGGGTGACGTGTTTCTGTGCCTGCGAGGGCATGATGAAAGGCATTTTCAGATTGGTCGTTTGTTCCAAGGCCGGCTCCTGTGGTTGGCTTTGGTGCAATGATACGGCCGTCCGAAAGGGCGTGGAAAAACGGGCGTCTCTATCCACGCTTCGAACCCTCTTTGGAGACGCGGTGGAATTGCATTCCCGAAGACGTGGCGCGGGGGGCAAAACTGACTTAGCCGGCCGCCAAATTTGGTCTTGCGCTGCTTGAGACGCCGCCCGTTTGTGGGGACACTGCGCCCAACAGGTCATTTCGGCGCCAAAGCCGCGACCAGGAACGATTTCCGAAGGCTCTCAATGCTTGCCAGACTGACTCACCTGGACCGTCTCGAGGCGGAGGCGATCCACATTTTTCGTGAGGTCGCGGCCACTTTTACCAAGCCTGTGATGCTCTATTCCGTGGGAAAGGATTCCTCGGTCCTGCTGCATCTGGCGATGAAGGCGTTCTATCCGGCCAAGCCGCCGTTTCCGTTCCTCCATGTCGACACGACGTGGAAATTCCGCGAGATGATCGAGTTCCGCGATGCCATGGCGCGCGAGCTCGGCTTCGACCTGCTCGTCCACGTCAACCCGGACGGTGTCCGCGACAACATCAACCCATTCGATCACGGTTCGAACACTCATACGCATGTGATGAAGACTGTCGGCCTGCGCCAGGCGCTCGACAAATATGGCTTCGACGCGGCGTTTGGTGGCGCGCGGCGCGACGAGGAGAAATCGCGTGCCAAGGAGCGCATCTTCTCGTTCCGCAACGCTCAGCACGCCTGGGACCCGAAGAACCAGCGCCCGGAGATGTGGAAGATCTTCAATACSCGCGTTTCCCCGGGTGAATCGATCCGCGTCTTCCCGCTGTCCAATTGGACCGAACTCGATATCTGGCAGTACATCCTGCAGGAAAACATCCCCATCGTGCCGCTGTATTTCGCCAAGCACCGGCCGGTGGTCGAGCGCGATGGCATGCTGATCCTGCGCGACGACGACCGCATGAAGCTGCATCCCGGCGAGGTGGTGGAAAACAAGCTGGTGCGCTTCCGCACGCTCGGCTGCTACCCGCTGACCGGCGCGATCGAATCCGATGCCGCGACCCTCGAAGACATCGTCAGCGAGATGCTGACCGCTCGTACTTCGGAGCGGCAGGGACGTCTCATCGACCGAGACGAATCCGGTTCGATGGAAAAGAAGAAGCGCGAAGGGTATTTCTGAGCATGCGCCACGCCATGGCCACCACGATCGAGGCCGCCGAAAGCGTCCGCGACTACCTCGCTGCGCAAGAGCAGAAATCGCTTTTGCGCTTCTTGACCTGCGGCTCGGTCGATGACGGCAAGTCGACGCTGATCGGTCGCCTGTTGTCCGACACCAAGCAGATTTTCGAGGACCAGCTTGCAGCGCTCGAGCGCGACTCGCGCAAGCACGGCACGACAGGCGAGKATGTCGATTTCGCGCTTCTTGTCGACGGTCTGGAGGCCGAGCGCGAGCAGGGCATCACCATCGATGTCGCCTACCGCTTCTTCGCCACCCCCAAGCGCAAGTTCATCGTCGCCGATACGCCGGGCCACGAGCAATACACGCGCAACATGGCGACCGGTGCCTCGACGGCAGATCTGGCCATCGTCCTTGTCGATGCGCGCCAGGGCGTGCTGCGCCAGACGCGGCGCCACTCGATCATCGCCTCGCTGCTCGGCATCAAGAACATCGTCGTTGCGATCAACAAGATCGATCTCGTTGGCTTCGACCAGAAGGTGTTCGAGCGCATCACTGCCGAATATGCTGCCTTTGCCGAGAGCCTGGGCTTCAAGTCGATCGTGCCGATTCCGATGTCGGCGCGTTTTGGCGACAACGTCACGCGACGCTCTGACAAGATGGGCTGGTATTCCGGCCCGACGCTGATCGAGCATCTCGAAACCGTGGTGGTCGAGGAAGAGGCGGTCGCACGTCCGTTCCGCTTTCCGGTGCAATATGTGAACCGGCCCAATCTCGATTTTCGCGGCTTTGCCGGAACCATAGCTTCCGGCTCGATCTCGCAGGGCGACGAGGTCGTCGTCGCCAAGTCGGGCAAACCCTCGAGGGTCAAGCGCATCGTTGCCCATGGCGGCGACCTGCGCACGGCGGTTGCCGGCCAGGCGATCACGCTGGTGCTGGATGACGAGGTCGAGGTGTCGCGCGGCAATGTGCTGGTGACGCCCGACGCGCGGCCGCATGTCGCCGACCAGTTCGCAGCCAACGTCGTGTGGTTCGACGAGGCCGCGCTGTTGCCCGGCCGCTCCTATATCCTGCGCACCGAGACCGACCAGGCGAGTGCCACGGTCACCGATCTCAAATACCGCATCAACGTCAATGATTTTGCCCATGAGGCGGCGAAGTCGCTGGAGATGAACGAGGTCGGCGTCTGCAACATCTCGACCCAGTCGCCGGTTGCCTTCGACAGCTTTGCCGACAACCGCACGACCGGCGCTTTCATCCTGATCGACCGCATCAGCAATGCCACCGTCGGTGCCGGCATGATCGTGCATGCGCTGCGCCGCTCGGAGAACATCCACTGGCAGTCGCTCGACGTGACGTCCAAGGCGCGTGCGGACCTCAAGAACCAGCGGCCTTCGGTACTCTGGTTCACCGGCCTGTCAGGCTCCGGCAAGTCGACGGTCGCCAACCTTCTGGAAAAGAAGCTGCACGCGGCCGGCCGCCATACCTACGTGCTCGATGGCGACAATGTCCGCCACGGCCTCAACCGGGATCTCGGCTTCACCGACGAAGACCGGGTCGAAAATATCCGTCGGGTCGCCGAAGTCGCCAAGCTGATGGCCGACGCCGGCCTGATCGTCATCGTGTCGTTCATTTCGCCCTTCCGTGCCGAGCGCCGAATGGCGCGCGAAATGATGGGGCAGGGCGAGTTCGTCGAGGTCTTTGTTGACACGCCCTTCGAGGAATGTGCCAAGCGCGATCCCAAGGGGCTCTATGCGCGTGCACTCTCCGGTGCGATCAAGAATTTCACTGGCGTCGATTCACCCTATGAAATGCCGGAAAAACCTGAGATTCATCTTCAGACTCTGGGCAAGACGCCCGAAGAGATGGTCGAGACGGTCGAGAACTGGCTGAATGAGCGAGACTTTGCAGAGCATCAGTACGACGACGGCGGCGGCATCTGACGAGGCGATCCTCGAACTGCTCGAACGCCTGGCGCTCGACGCGGGGCGCACGGTCATGGAGGTCTTCCACTCGGGGATCGTCGTGTCGGACAAGGCAGATGCCTCACCGGTCACTCAGGCCGATCGTGCCGCCGAGCGCGTGATACTCGAAGGCCTGCGTGCGGCCTATCCCGACGTACCCTGCGTTGCTGAGGAGGAGACAGCCGAAGGCGTGGTTCCGCCTGAGCTTGGCCGCGCGTTTTTCCTTGTCGATCCGCTCGACGGCACCAAGGAATTCGTCCGGCGCCACACCGATTTCACGGTCAATATCGCGCTGATCAGGGACGGCGCGCCTGAGATCGGCGTGGTTTATGCGCCATGCACGGGGCGCTTCTTTTCCGGTCGCCCAGGTCGCGCGGAAGCCTTCGAGGCACGCGACGGCAAGGCGGTCTCTGAGCGTCATCGCATTCATGTGCGCGAGGGCCGCGAGCCGCTGACCATCGTTGCCAGCCGTTCGCACCGCACGCCCGAGACCGATGCCTTCATCAAGAAGGTTTCGGCCGCCGAAATCGTTTCGGTCGGATCGTCGCTGAAATTCTGCCTGGTGGCGRCTGGCGAGGCGGACCTTTACCCGCGCTTCGGCAGGACGATGGAATGGGATACGGCGGCGGGCGATGCGGTGCTGCGCGCCGCGGGCGGGAGCACTCACACGCTGGACGGCAAGCCGCTTGTTTATGGCAAGCGCAACCAGGCGGACGATGCGGATTTCGCCAACCCGCATTTTGTCTCGAGCGGCCGGATCATCGACCCGGCCTTCATCTTCTGATCAGAAGTTCGCTGCTTACTCGGCCGCGATCTTGGCCGAGTTGGAGCCGACATAGTTGCGGATCGTGGTGATGATCCGGTCCTGGTCGGCTTCGCTGAGATAAGGATGCATCGGCAGGCACAGGATGGTGCCCGGCACCGCGTCCGATACGGGCAGGCCACCCGGGGTGCGGGGGTAGTGGCTGTAGGCCACCTGCACATGCAGCGGCTTCACATAATAGATGACCGACGGAATGCCCTGCTCCTGCAGGTGCTTCTTCAAGCCGTCGCGATCTGCGGTCTCGATGGCGTACTGGGCCCATGCCGAGCGACCACCGGTGGGAGCGCGAGAGGCCTTCACCACGTCGCCGAGGCCATCGGCATAACGCTTGGCCACGACCGCGCGTGCCTGCATCTCGTCTTCGAGGATGGCGAGCTTCTCGATCAGGATCGCCGCCTGCAGCGTGTCGAGGCGCGAGTTCAGGCCGACATGGATGTTGTCGTACTGGGTCTCGCCCTTGCCGTGGAAGGCAAAGGAGCGAAGGCGGGCTGCGAACGCGTCGTCGTTGGTGAACATCGCACCGCCGTCGCCGTAGCAGCCGAGCGGCTTGGCTGGATAGAAGCTGGTGGCGGCGACATGACCGTACGCGCCGCACATCTTGCCGTCCTGCGAGCCGCCGATCGACTGGGCGGCGTCTTCGATGACCAAAAGGTTCTCGCGCTTGGCGATGGCATCGATCGCCGCATAGTCGGCGGCGATGCCGAACAGATCGACGGGGATGATCGCCTTGGGCTTGAGACGGCCTTCTGCCTTGATCATGGCGATGGCAGCTTCGAGGCTGTTGATGTCGATGTTGTAGGTGTCGGGCTCGATGTCGACGAACACCGGCTCGGCCTTGGCGAGCGCAACCACCTCGGCGGTCGCAGCGAAGGTGAAGCTCGGAACGAAGACCGCGTCGCCCGGGCCGATGYCCGAGGCGAGCAGCGGCAGCAGCAGGGCGTCGGTGCCGTTGGCGCAGGCCACGACATGCTTGACGCCGACATACTTCGCCAGCTGGTTTTCGAATTCGGTGACTTCCGGGCCGAGGATGTAGCGGCCGTCGTCGACGACCTTGTCAATTGCCGCCTTCAGACGGTCGCGGATTCTTTCGCGCTGTGCGCCGAGATCGATGAACTGCATTATGGCCCCAAAACCCAATCGTTTTCTTCGGGCCGCTGATAGCAGAGTTGCCGAAAGCGAAAAAGACGAGCGCCCTGCGGCATCCATGGCGCGCCTGCGGTTCTTGTTACTTTCGGTTGACGCGATTTCGCGCTCAAATTGGCGGAAAACATGGGATTTCGCGAGCAGGCTGCTGAGCCGGCTTGGCGAAGCGAAACATAAAGTGATCGGCCATTTCGCCCGAAAGCGCCTGATTTAGGCCAATTCACGCCGCCATGGCGGGTTTGCACCCGCGCGCGAAACTGTGACCGCAGCGGCACGCGCACCGAGCGACAGCGCCTTTTCGATGGCTGTTTTAGACAGCTCGGCAATGGCGCCCTTGGTCAAAACATTCTGTTCATGCAACGCGGCAAGCACGCCTGCATTGAACGTGTCGCCGGCGCCGACAGTGTCGACCACAGCGACCTTTTCCGACGTCACCGAAACCGTGTGCTTGTCGGAGTAGGCGGTAGCACCTTTGCTGCCTTTGGTGATGATGACCAGCTTCGGTCCCTTGCGGAGCCAGCGCGCTGCAATCTCGTCATGGTCGCCGGTCTCGCCGAACCACGACAGATCCTCGTCGGAGAGCTTGACGATGTCGGCCATGGCAAGCATGCGCCACATTCGTTCGAGGTGGGCCTGCTTGTCCTGGATGAAACCCGGCCGGATGTTGGGGTCGAACATCATCACGCGGCTTTCGTGCTCACGCTTCATCAGCGCTTCATAGGTAGAGCCGCACGGCTCGGGGATCAGGCTGATCGCGCCGAACAGCATGGCGTCGATGTCATCGCCAAGAGCCGGCAGGTCGGCTTCGGTGAGCATGCGCCCGGCGGTGTTCTCGTCGTAGAAGGTGTAAGTAGCGTGTCCGTCGGTGAGGCGCACGAAGGCAAGCGTTGTCGGCCGCGCCGAGACATCGGCATAGCGGGAGCCGGCATTGCTGGCCGCAAGGACCTCGCGGATTTGCTGGCCAAACAGATCGGAGGAGAGCCCGGAAAAGAACTCGACCGGCACGGCAAGCCGCCCCAGTGCAATTGCCGAGTTGAAGATCGCACCCCCGGCATAGGGCGCAAAGGCCGGTTCGCCGGCCTGGCTTTGCCTTGGCAGCATGTCGATGAGCGCCTCGCCGCAGCACAGGATCATGGCTTGCCGGTTCCCTTTGGATAAATGACGCCCTTGCGGATGATGACATTGCCGTAGAGCCTCGGCTCGCTGGTGGCAATGATCGTGTGCGCCGCTTTCACCCGTTCATAAAACATATTGCCGGCCAGCGGCACGACCGCGAAGCCGGGCGCGCGCGCGGCGCAGACTGCTTCGATCTCTTCGTGCACCGGGTCGGACAAGGCTGGATCGCCTTTGACCGACGACCGGAAAATCGCCTGAGGAACGAAGTCGTCCACTGGCAGCACCTGCAGCACGGCGTCGAGCACCGGGATCAGGTCGAGCCCGTCGGCACGGATAACCCGCCTGCCGTGTTCAAGGGCGGGATAATTGCCGTCGACAATGGCGATCTCATCGCCGTGCCCCATGGCGCGCAGGGTGAACAACAGGTCCGGACCGAGTAAGGCTGGAATACCGATGAGCACGCTTAGACCCCTCGTGACGGTGCGGACGAGCCGATGAGGAAGCGTTCGGACAGCGGCAGGCTGGCGCCGCCCAGGGCGCGGGCGTGGATGCCGACAGTGCCTTCGCGGACGCTCGGCATGCGCAGACCTTCGATGTCGATATTGCCGATCGCGGCTTGTACCGCTTCGACGAGGCGGGCACGGATCGTCGAAGGCATCCAGCCGTCGATGACGGCACATTCGAAATCGATGACCGATGCCGACGCGACGATGGCGTAGGCGAGCGCATCCGATGCCGTTGCGATCCACGCATCCAGCTCCGGGCCGAGATCGCCCCATTCTTCCGGCGAGGTCCAGAGATAGGCGGCTTCGATGCCTTTGGCGTTCAGCGCCTTTTCGAGCACCGCGATCGACGCGACGTCGATAAGTTGTGTCGGCCTGCCGCCGGGGCCGGGGACGGGCATCGAGCCTAATGCGCCGGCGTTCCCCGTTGGGCCGCCATAGAGCCTGCCGTTGAGCACCACGCCGCCGCCGGCAAAGGCGCCGATGTAGAAATAGACGAAGTCGCGCAGCGTGCCGATGTCGCCGAACACCAGCTCTGCACCACAGGCCGAGGTCGCATCGTTCTGCAGATAGACGGGGAACCCGAACAGCGCCTGCAGGTCAGCGCGAATGTCGCGGTTGCGCCATTCGTCYATGATCTCGCGCGGTGCGCCCGCTGTGTCGACCCAGTTCCACAGCTCGAACGGCATGGCGACGCCGAGGCCTGCGATGCGCTGGTCCTGCTCGCGCTTCAGCGTTGCGCGCATCTGGGCGATGCCCGTTTTGACGAAGTCGATGGTGTCGCGCGGGGTAGGGTAGCGATAGGAGTTCTGCAGCATCGCGCGTGTCTTGCCCAAGAAATCGATGAGCACGAGCTCGGCGCTGCGTCGTCCGATCTTGAGGCCGATGAAATAGGCGCCATCGGGATTGAGCGCCATCGGGATGGATGGCTGGCCGATCTTGCCGCGCACCGGCGCTTGTCGGAGCAAGAGGCCTTCAACCTCCAGCTCGCGCATGATGACAGAGACCGTCTGGGCTGACAGGCCAGTCATCCGCGCGATGTCGGATTTGGCCAGCGCACCGCTTTGCCGCACCAGCGACAGCACCAGCCGCTCGTTGTGATCGCGCATGCCACTTTGGTTGGTGCCGCGCGGCTGCGGGCTCTCCGCAGCATCTGGCGAACCGTGCCTCACACTCCCGGCCTCCACCGGCTTCCTCCCCGTAATTTCCATCTTGTCGTTTTGGGACAGAATGCGGGCCGACTGCAATCCTGTCAATAATAAATAAGAGTGATTTAATTATTGACTCATGGTTGCGTTTGGTGTTTCGTTGATGCCGGATACTCGACTGGGAAGAGTGCATGAGTGTCCGGGGCGGTGCCCGGTGGAGGGGACCGCATGGTTTGATTTTGGGAGGAGTACCCGATGAAGTTTTCAGTTCTGAAGACGACCGTCTTTGGTGCGGCGGTTGCAGCACTTGCCGGTTTTGCAGCGCCCGCTTCGGCTGCCGATGTTGGCGCATGCCTGATCACGAAGACCGACACCAATCCCTTCTTCGTCAAGATGAAGGAAGGCGCTTCCGCCAAGGCAAAGGAGATCGGCGTCAGCCTCAAGAGCTACGCCGGCAAGATCGACGGCGACAGCGAAAGCCAGGTCGCGGCGATCGAGACCTGCATTGCTGACGGCGCCAAGGGCATCCTGATCACCGCATCCGACACAAAGGGTATCGTCCCGGCGATCAAGAAGG
>NZ_JBFUKO010000124.1:0-10927 GCF_056400805.1 Aminobacter sp. P4_H6_2 | reverse complement strand
GGGTATTTCGCGCCACATGAGGGCTCGGCAACGACCGCCTATGGCGTCTACAACATCGAAAATCTCGCCGCCTACGAGGCTTATCGTGCGCGGCTTGCGKCCGATCCGCTCGGGCGCAAGAACTACCAGTTCGCAAAGAGTGAAAGGTTCATCCTCAAAGAGGATCGCCTCTTCCTGAAGCTGGCGTCGGGCCCGCATTCATCGCTGGTGAGGCAGCCGTGATCGCCGTCATCTTCGAGGCCGAGCCGGCACAAGGCCAGCGCGCGGCCTATCTCGGCATCGCCGCTGACCTGCGCCCGCTGCTCGACAGCATGGACGGCTTCCTGTCGATCGAGCGCTTTCAGAGCCTTGCGGATCCGAAGCGGCTTTTGTCGTTGTCGTTCTGGCGCGACGAGGAAGCGGTGAAGGCTTGGCGTAATACAGAAGAGCACCGCCAGGCACAGGTGGCCGGCCGGGGAGGGGTTTTCTCAGGCTACCGGCTGCGCATCGCTCAGGTTGTGCGTGACTATGGCCTGACCGAGCGCGCCGAAGCGCCTGCGGATAGTAGGCAAGCGCATGGATGAAAAGTAACCATTGCCTGTCTGGTAGAAACGGGAGAGGCAGCAACTTTCCTGCTCCTTTTGTTGCAAGAAATCTCCAATTCTGAGGTTTTGGTAAGTACCTTACTATTTCGTCTGTACTTGAGCACACCTCAGTGACTTCCTAGCTTTCGGTCATGACGCCGGGCTCGCGGGATAGAGCGCCCGCAGACGGCGTTCAAACAGGAACCGCGTCGTCCTTGACAAAGGGACCTCAGCGTCGATTGCAAACGGGCGCGGCAAAGCCGGGTCGACAAGGGAAAGATCATGACAAAATACAAGGGCAAGAAGGCCGTGATCATCGGCGGCACGCATGGCATGGGGCTCGCTGTCGCGCAGGCTCTTGTCGCCGGTGGCGCCGAAGTGCTGATCACCGGCCGCACCGAAAGGACCATCCACGAGGCGCAGCGCGCGCTCGGCGGCAGCGCCCACGTCGTCCGCTCCGACATTACCGACATGGACGAGATCGCCAGGCTTGGCGCCGAGGTCGGGGAAAAGCTCGGCAAGATCGATTTCCTGCACATGAATGCCGGCATTTCCGAACTCGAGCCCTACGATCAGGTCACCGAAGCCTCCTTCGACCGCCAGTTCAAYATCAACACCAAAGGCGCCTTCTTCACCACGCAGCGACTTATCCCGCTGATCAAGGACGGCGGCTCGATCGTCTTTACCTCGTCGGTCGCCGATGATTCCGGTACCCCCGGCATGGTGGTATATTCCGCCACCAAAGCCGCGCTGCGGTCTTTCGGCAGGGTTTTGGCCGCCGAGCTCTTGCCGCGCAAGATCAGGGTCAACGTGGTCAGCCCCGGCTTCATCGATACGCCGACCATGGGCGTCGCCGGCGCGACCGCCGACGAGCGTGCAGCTTTCATGGAAATCGGCGACGCGGTGACGCCGATGAAGCGCCACGGCACAGCTGACGAGGTGGCGCGCGCTGTGTTGTTTCTTGGCTTCGACGCCACCTTCACCACCGGCGAGCAGATCAAGGTCGACGGCGGGCTTGGCCAGAACCTGTCGGTTTCGCCGGATTGAGAAGGGCGGMGGTGCGAGCCTTGGCTAAAGCATGATCCCGAAAAGTGGGTACCGGTTTTCGGAAAAGATCATGCTCCAACAAGAAGAAAGAGCCCCATTCCGATTTAATCGGAATGGAACAGGCTCTAAGCGTTCCCGATCAGGACGCCTGCCGCAAGCACCAGCGCGCCGCCGAGCACCACCTGGAAGGCAGCACGCAGGAACGGTGTCTCCATGAAACGGTTCTGGATGAAGGCGATGGCCCAGAGCTCGAAGAACACGACGATCGCGGCGACCGTCGTCGCTGTCCAGAAATGCGGGATCAGATAGGGCAGCGCGTGGCCCAGGCCACCGACCGTGGTCATGATGCCGGAGGCGAGGCCGCGCTTGAGCGGGGAGCCGCGGYCCGAAAGCTTGCCGTCATCATGCGCGGCCTCGGTGAAGCCCATCGAGATGCCGGCGCCGACCGAAGCCGACAGGCCAATGAGAAACGTCTGCCAGGTGTCCTGGGTGGCGAAGGCTGCGGCAAATATCGGCGCCAGCGTCGAAACCGAGCCGTCCATCAGCCCGGCCAGGCCCGGCTGGACATAGGTCAGGATGAACTGCCGGCGCTCGCCGGCGGCCTCTTCTTCCTTCACATCCTCGGGCACATGCGTGTCGCCGAGCTTGTGAGCGAGCGACTCGTGGCTCTGTTCGGCCGCGGCAAGGTCGCCAAGCAGCTTGCGGGTCGAGGCATCGCTCGTCCGCTTGATCGCCTCGATGTAGAAGCGATAGGCCTGCTGTTCCATCGCCTCGGCCTGGTAGCGTACTTTGTCGATGCCGAGCGGCCTAACCAGCCAGTCGGGCTTGCGYTCGTAATAGCCCYRCACATGCTCGCGCCTRATCAGCGGAATGCGCTCGCCGAACCGTGCCTGGTGCATTTCGATCAGCGCGGCACGATGCCCGTCTTCTTCCTCGGCCATGCCATCGAAAACCTTGGCCGACTGTGGAAACTCGTCGCGCAGCCCGTCCGCATAAGCCCGGTAGATGCGGGCGTCATCTTCTTCAGACGAGATGGCGAGAGCCAGGATCTCCTGCTCGGACAGGGAATCGAAGGCACGGCGGCCAAAGCCGAAGACACGGGATAACATGAGAAAATTCCCTCAGTTTAGAATCGTTCTAAACTAGAATCTCAGCGCTTTCAGGTCAATGCGTGAGCGTGGCATGCGACTTTTTTGYCGCGTCGTTCGCACAACTGGCGCGGCTTCTTGTTATAGCGAAATGTTTAGCTATATAGCCTAATCTCAGCTGATAGAAGGATGTCCCGATGGCGGCCAAGCAATCACCCGACTTCGATCCCACGCCCGTGCTCGAACTGGTCGCCAGCATCGAAGCCGATTTGCAACGCCTCAAGAGCATGCTCGTGCCGCATGTCGAGCAGTTCGACCCAGCCAACCCGCAGAACAAGACCGGCGACGGCAAGCTGACGCCGGATGGCGTGGAGTGCTGCTACCGCATGTTCGACGAGGGCAGTTCGCGCTACTCGGTGGCCCGCGCCATGAAGATTTCCTTCGCCGCCGCCACCCACCGCTTCAACGCCTGGCGCAAGGCAGGTGGAGAGAAGCGGGTGCGGTCGCTGCTGGGGTGAGGAGTGTTGGCTGTTAGCCAAGAAAAGCCAACGATTTGGCTTTTCTAACGACGAACGCCCGGAGGCCCTGAGCTTGTCGAAGGGGCGAAGGGCAGGGGTGTGCTCGAACGACAACGCTACCTTCCCTTCTCTCTGAGGGCGAAGGGACCGGCACTCCCTACAATGCGCCGTGCCCCGACAGCACTTGCGCGGCACCAGCCACCGCATTGCGGAAAGCGTCGTCGAAGCCGACACCAGCAATGCCCCAGCTTTGGTTTTCGCCATCGGCTTCCGTCCGCCAGTTGGCGACCCAGCCGAGATCCTTGTCGCTCCATGTGATGGTGCCGGTGAGCGCGACGTCGCCACTGGCCATCTTGGCCAAGGTGTTGAGCCGCGCGGGGTCGGCTGTCGCCAACGTCCTGGTGTTCAACCCTGCCTGCGATAGTTGTCTTTGGCTTGGCACCACCATCGGCAGCGCCAGCCTGTCTGCGGCGCGCGCGAGCGCTGTCAGCATGTCCCGGTCGCGCGGACCAGAACTGTCGCCGGCAAGCATGCTCTCGACACCCTTCCCGTCGTGAATGCCAACGACAGCGACGAGCCGTGGACGCTTGAGCCACGGCTCGCGGCCCAGCGACTTCAAAAAGGCGTCGAGTTTTGCCTCGTCGAAGACGCAGGTCAGGTCATGCGGCCGGTCGTAGCTGCCCTGCTCGTCGTGGATGGGTGTGCCGCCCATCCGATCGCGAAACGCATGGCTGGCAATGAGGTCGCCGGCATGCCTGGCCTGCTCCGCCACGCGCGGCTCGTTGAGCAGCCGGCTGTCGCCCGTCACCTTCACCACCACGTCGCGCAGGCACTGGGCGAAACCGATATCGCGGCGCTCGGGAGCCGTTCCACTGGTGATGGTCTGGGTGGTGTAGAGGTTGGACGCTATCGCTGGGCCAAGCAACGATGCCATGATCCACAGCGCCACTCCAAGCCCGATTCCGCCGCGAAGCATGCCGCACTCTCCGTTCGGAGGCTGCAAGCTATCAGAGCGGCTGCCCGTAAAAAAGATCAGTCCAAGGTGCGGCGGAACCTGAGTAGCGCCAACCCGGCAAAGAAGATGACGAACAGGCCGAGGATGCCGACTTCGGTGGCGATTGCCGGGAACTCGGCGCCCTTCAGCATGACGGCGCGGATGATGCGCAGGAAATGCGTCAGCGGCAGGAACTCGCCCAACGCCTGCGCCCAGTCGGGCATGCCGCGATAGGGGAACATGAAGCCCGACAGCAGGATCGACGGCAGGAAAAAGAAGACGGTCAGCTGCATCGCCTGCATCTGTGTGCGGGCAACCGTCGAGATGGTGTAACCGAGCAGCACCAGCGAAAGCACGAAGACCAGGATCGCCGACAACAACAGCGGCAGCGAGCCGACGAAGGGGATGGCAAACAACAGCTTCGCGGCAATCAGCACGACCGCGACCTGGACCGCGCCGACCACGAGATAAGGCAGCACCTTGCCGAGCATGATCTCGGCCGGGCTCACCGGCATGGCAAGCAGGTTCTCCATCGTGCCGCGCTCGGTTTCGCGCGTCAGCGCCATCGAGGTCATCATCACCATGGTCATCTGCAAGATAACGCCGAGCAGGCCGGGCACGATGTTGTATTGCGAGATACCCTCGGGGTTGTAGCGGCGGTGCACGACGACCTCGAGCTGGCCTTTGGCCATCTCGGCTGCCGCCGCTTGCATGCCTTGCGCCCTGAGCAGCGCCTGGCTGGCGACCGTTCCAAGCGTCGACACCGCGCCGCTCGATGCCGAGGGATCGGTGGCATCCGCCTCGATCAGGATCTGGGGCGAGTTGCCGCTCGCTACCCTACGGCCGAAATCGGCCGGGATGGTGACGACAAAAGCAACGGCGCCGCTGGCCATGAGTTGCTCTGCCTCCGCGGCGGTCGTGGCGACATGGTCGAAGCGGTAGTAATCGGTGTTCTGCAGGGCAGCGACGATGGCGCGGGTGTACTGGTCGTTGTTCATCGCAAGCAGTGCCGCCGGCAGGCTCTTGGGATCGCTGTTGATGGCAAAGCCGAACAGCACGAGCTGCATCAAGGGAACGCCCAGCATCATGGCGAAAGTGATGCGGTCGCGCCGCATCTGGATGAACTCCTTCATCAGCAATGCGCCGAGCCGGGCGAAGGAGAAGAAGCCGTTGCCGATGCTCTTCATGACATGTTGTCCTTGGAGCCGGCCATGAACTGGATGAACACGTCTTCCAGGCTGGTCTCGCCCGGCTCGACGGTCACCCCGTCTTGGCCGCGTATGTCGGCAAGGGCCGCTTCGAGCTTTTTCCGGTCGGAGCCAACGACATGCAGCGTGGCGCCGAAGGGAGCGACCTGGTCGATGCCTGGCTGGCCTTCGAGCGTGGAAGCGACTTCGTCGAGCCTTTGCCCCGACACCACGAAGGTGGTCAGCCCGGCATTGCGCACCACGTCCTCGACGGTGCCTGTCGCCAGCATCTTGCCATAGGAGATGTAGCTGATGCGGTGGCAGCGCTCGGCCTCGTCCATGTAGTGGGTCGACACCAGAACCGTCAGCCCGCCGCGGGCGAGGCGGTGGATCTCGTCCCAGAATTCGCGCCGCGCCTTGGGGTCGACGCCGGCCGTCGGCTCGTCGAGCAGCAACAGCTTGGGCTTGTGCATGATGCAGGCGGCGAGCGCCAGGCGCTGCTTCCAGCCGCCCGACAGCGTGCCGGCGAGCTGGTCGCGCCGGCTGGTCAGGCCAAGCTCCTCCAGCGTTCTCGCGACATGTTCCTCGACCGGCCTGAGCTTGTAGAGGCGGGCGACGAATTCGAGGTTCTCGCCGATCGTCAGGTCCTCGTAGAACGAGAACTTCTGCGTCATATAGCCGACTTCGCGCTTGATCTTCAGGCTGTCGGTCCGCAGATCGTGGCCGAGCACCTGGCCTTCGCCCTCGTCGGGCGTGAGCAGCCCGCACATGATGCGAATGGTCGTGGTCTTGCCCGAACCGTTGGGCCCGAGAAAGCCGACGATCTCGCCCTCGGCCACCGTCATGGTGACGTGGTCGACGACAGTCTTGTCGCCGAAGCGCTTGACCAGGTTTTTGACTTCGATGGCGTTCATTGGGTGCCTCCGGCGAGGGAGTAGGGCAGTAGGGCAGTAGGGCAGTAGGGCAATATGTGCAGGCGTTTTTCCTACTGCCCTACTGCCTCATTGCCCTATTTCCCTGCCTCCAGTGCCACATCCACGATCTGCCCCGGCTGCAACGCCGAGTTGGCGTCTTCCGGACGTGCCTCGACAAGGTAGACAAGCTTCTGGCGGTTCTCGAGCGAGTAGATGACTGGCGGGGTGAACTCGGGGTCGGGCGAAACGTAGCTGATCTTGGCCGTCAGCCCGTCTGGGCAACCGTCGCAGCGCACGGCAAGCCGGGTGCCGATGCTGACCTTGGAAAAGTCGGTCTCGGGAATGTAGACCATCAGTTTGACCGCACCGTCCGGCAGCATTTCCAGTACCGGCGCCGAGGGGCCGGCAAGGTCGCCGGGATTTCGGATGACGTCGGTGACACGGCCCGGTGCGGGTGCGGCGATGGTTCGTTGCGACAAGCGCCACTGAGCCTGGCTTAGCTGTTGTTGCGCGACCTTGACGGCGTTCTCGGCGGCATTGATCGTCTCGACGCGGGCCGGAAGGCGGCCGACCGCCAGATTGGCCGTGGCCTGTCCGATGGCTGCCTGGGCGACTTCGAGTTGCGTGTTTGCATCGTCGAGCTGTGCCTGGGTCGCGACGCCGCGCTTGGTCAGATCCTGTGTGCGGATCAAGGTGCGCTGCGTCTCATCGACCTGGGCCTGGGCCGAGCGCACGGCGGCTTCGAGCACGGCGATCTCTTCTGGCCGCTTGCCGATCTTGAGGTCGGCAAGCAAAGCCTTCGCCTGCGCCAGTGCTGCCTCGGCTTGCGCCACTGCGATGCTGGCGTCGGCCGCTTCCATCAGGGCCACGGGCTTGCCTTCTTCAACGCGGTCGCCGCGCCTGACGGCGATCGCGTTCACCTGGGCAACCTCGATGGGCGCAAGCAAGACATAGTCGCCCTCGACATAACCGACGGCCAGCGGCGTTGGACCGGCGCATGCAGAAAACAGCGAAGCGGCAAAGGGGATCGAACACAGAATGCTCATGGCTCTCTTGCTTTCCGTGCGGCGATGATGGCCGCGACGTTTTCCTTGGCGATGCCAATGACCTTGCTGGCCTCGGCCGGGCCGACATCCGCCCAGCCCATGCGGCGCAGAACGGCAGCGCGCGCGATGCGGAAGTAGAGCACCTGGCCGATCATCATGAACACGGTGATGCGGGTGCGTTCGCTCTCGGCTTCATCGCCGGTGGCGGCGGACCAGAGCTGGCAGAGCCTGCGGTGCACCGGCTCGAACACGCCGGTGTAGATGCGGTCGAGCGCGTCGGTGGGCATCGACAGCTCGCGCAGCACAAATTGCACGATCTCGCCGGCCTCGGGGCGCGCCACCATGAAGCCGACCATGCGTTCGATCGCTGCTTCGATCTGGGCCTCGGCTTCTTCGGCGGTAACCGGCTGGGACTGGGCTGGGGTGTTGGCGGCGAGCGTCTGTCCGGCAATCGACTGGATCGTTGCGACGATATAGTCGGCGGCGGCAAGCCTCAGGCCTTCCTTGCCGCCGAAATGATAAGCGATCGAACCGATATTGGCGTTGGCGGCGGTGGCGATTTCGCGGGTCGAGGTTCCGTCGAAGCCCTGACGTCCGAACAGCCTCAGCGCGGCCAGCACAAGCGCCATGCGGGTCGCGTCGGCTGCCGAGGCGGTTTGCGGGATTGGTGCCTTGCTCATGGCGCCAAATTTAATCAATCGATTGATTAAAGTCAAGATCGATGTTGCGCTGGGTCGTGCGCCGCGCTTTACTGGTCCCATGGCAAAGGAAATCGAACGCAAGTTCCTGGTAACGGGACCGGAGTGGCGGAGCTTTGTCGAGGCCGAGATCCGAATCCGGCAGTTCTATCTGGGCTCCAACCAAGGACGTTCAGTCCGTTTGCGCATCTCGGATGGCGAGGTGGCGACGCTCACCCTCAAATTCGGCTCCAGGGGCCGCGAGCGCGACGAGTTCGAATATCCTGTGCCGCTGTCCGATGCCGAGGAGATGCAGGATTTCGCCATCGGGCGTGTCATCGAGAAGACACGCCATCATGTTAGCCATCGTGGCCGTCTTTATGAGATCGACGTCTTTGGCGGTGAGCTGAGCGGGCTGGTCATCGCCGAACTCGAGACACCGGAGGATGTCCCGGCTTCGGAATTGCCGGCATGGATCGGCCAGGAGGTCACGGACGACCCGCGCTACTACAACGCGTCACTGGCCCTCAGCGACGTCCCGGAGGTCGCCGCATGAGCTTTCGCATCGATCCCCTGATGCCGCTTACCTCAGAGGTTCGCCGTATCGCAGGCGAGGAGATCGGCAAGATCGTCACGCATCTGAACACGGCCCGCTACAGTCCCGAAAAGGCGCTGCACAGCGCCCGCAAGCGCATCAAGGCACTTCGTGCGCTGCTACGCCTCGTTCGCCCGGGCGACGAGGCATTCTGCCAAGCCGAAAACGCCCGTTTTCGCGACATCTCCAAATCGATCTCCGGCCCGCGCCAGGCCACGGCTTCGATCGAGACCATCGACCGCCTGATCGCCGACTTCCCAAATGAGGCGGACGCCGCCGGCCTTGCCGGCATCCGCGCGATGCTGGCGCGTCATCGCACCGAAAGCGCCCATGGCGGGGCCGGGCTCGGCGCTGTTCTCGACAAGGCGGTTGCCGAATGCCAGTCATGTCTCGCCGCACTCGAAACGCTTGTGCTTCCCGATCTGCCGGAGAATGCCGCCGATGTGCTCGTCGATGGCGCGCTGGCGACATTGCGGCACGCCCGCAAGGCGCTTGGTCACGTGCGTGAGCGCGGCGAGCCCGATGATTTCCACGACCTGCGCAAGGCGGTGAAGACGCACGCCGACCATCTCTCCTTGTTGCGCAAGCTCTGGCCATCGCCGGTCAAGCCGCGCCGCGAGCGCCTCGACGCCCTTGGCGAAAGCCTGGGCGAACTGCACGACATCTTCGTCATGCGCGCATTGATCGAGGCCAGGGAGGCGCCTTTCGACAGTGCGGAGCCGAAGCATCTGGTGCGGCTGCTCAAACGCTCGGAAAAGGCCTTGCGCAAGCTGTGTCTCACCGATGCCGCCGAATTGTTCGAAGACAAGCCCAGACGCACGGTACGCGGGCTCGCCAGCAAGTGCAGCAACGATCTCAGCGCAGAGACCGAGGCCGCAGGGAGCGAATAGTTCGCCGACTGGCGCTGCCCGTCCGCCTCATGTTACGTCCTCTGCGTCATGACTGAGAAGACCGACCCCTTGCTCGACCGCATCGGCCGCTGGCTCGCTTCACGCTTGCAGGTGGAATCGTCCGGCTACGAGCCCTACACGCCGTCCGATGCCGAAACGCTGCGCCGCACGCTCGAGCCCGGCGACATCCTGCTGATCGAGGGTAATCAGCGCATTTCGGCCGTCATCAAATATTTGACCCAGTCGACCTGGTCGCATTCGGCACTTTATGTCGGCGATGCGCTGCCCGAACCGGCCGACGGTTCCGAGCGGCCACGCCTGATCGAGGTCAATCTCGGCGAAGGCTGCGTCGCCGTTCCCTTGTCGAAATACCGCACCTACAACACCCGCATCTGCCGGGCCAACGGCCTTTCGCCGGAGGATCGCGAGCATGTGGTCCGCTTCATGGTGCAAAGGCTCGGCCTGAAATACGACCTCAAGAACATTTTCGACATGCTGCGCTACCTGGTGCCGAGGCCGCCCGTGCCGGTGCGCTGGCGCCGTCGCATGATCGCCTTCGGCTCGGGCGACCCAACCCGCGCTATCTGCTCGACGATGATCGCCGAGGCCTATGGCCAGATCCGCTATCCGATCCTGCCGGAGATCACCCGTGCACCGGGCCGCGCGTCGGCCCAGTCGAACTATATGCGCCGCGAGATCATGCACATCCGCCACCACTCGCTCTACACGCCGCGCGACTTCGACCTGTCGCCCTATTTCCGCATCGTCAAGCCGACGCTGGAATATGGCTTCGACTACAAGCAGGTCAGCTGGGGCGATCAGGAGCAGACGGGCTCTATCGCGTAGCTGTCGTATCAGCCTGGAGCAGGTCGTGTCAGTTGGTCACTGTCGCCGCATGCTGTGGTCAGCACCTTCGTCCTTCAGCAGGTGGCGGCTGGCCACCCAGCACAAGGTCGCCCAGGCAAAGCCTGCGCACCAGCCGGCGAGCACATCGGAAGGCCAGTGCACGCCGAGATAGACCCGACTGATACCGACCATCAGCGTCGTCAGCACCGCAATTGCGAAAACGAAGACTGTCGTCGCGCGCCCCGGCAGGAAGCGTGCCAAAAGCGCGCCCAGCGTCAGATAGGTCACCGCCGACAACATCGCGTGTCCGCTCGGAAAGCTCATCGTGTACACCTGTGCCAGATGCGAGACGAGGTCGGGACGTGGCCGGTCGATGCCGAGCTTCAGCACGCTCGACAGCACCTGTCCGCCGGCGACCGCAACGAACACGAACAGTGCCGGTCTCCAGCGCTTGGTCATGCACAGGAAAATGATGGTGATTGCGGTGATGTAGATCAGCACCGAGGCACTGCCGAGTGCGGTGATGTCGCGCATCGCTTCTTCGAGCCAGAGCGGCCCGATC
>NZ_JBFUKO010000123.1:0-11051 GCF_056400805.1 Aminobacter sp. P4_H6_2 | reverse complement strand
GGCTGAACCAGGGTTTCATCCCGATCTTCGAGCCGGGTCTCGAAGCTTTGGTGCGCGACAACCACGCGGCGGGCCGCATCGTCTTCACCACCGACGCGGCACTCGCCGTCAGGCATGGCGAGATCCAGATGATCGCCGTCGGCACGCCGCAGGGCGAGGACGGCTCGGCCGATCTCAAATATGTGCTGTCGGTCGCCGAAGCGATCGGCCGCGAGATGGCCGGCCCCAAGATCGTCGTGACCAAGTCGACAGTGCCGGTCGGCACCGCCGACAAGGTCCGGGCAAAGATCGCCGAGGTGCTCAAGCAACGCGGCCGCGCGGCTCTCACCTTCGATGTGGTCTCCAACCCGGAGTTTTTGAAGGAAGGCTCGGCGGTCGCCGACTGCATGAAGCCTGACCGCATCATCATCGGCACCGGCGACGAGAACTCCGAAATGGTGATGCGCGAGCTCTACGCGCCGTTCAACCGCAACCACGAAAAGATGATCGTGATGGAYGTGCGCTCGGCCGAGTTCACCAAATAYGCCGCCAACTGCATGCTGGCGACCAAGATCAGCTTCATGAACGAGATGGCCAACCTCGCCGAACTGCTCGGCGCCGACATCGAGGAGGTGCGCAAGGGCATCGGCTCGGACCCGCGCATCGGCTAYCACTTCATCTATCCCGGCCTGGGTTATGGCGGCTCGTGTTTTCCCAAGGACGTGCGYGCGCTGATCCGCACCGCCGACACCATCGGCTTCGAKGCGACGCTGTTGAAGTCGGTCGAAGAGCGCAACAATGCCCAAAAGGCGGTGCTGTTCGACAAGCTCGCGGCCTATTTCAACGGCGATCTCGCGGGAAAAACCTTTGCCTTGTGGGGGCTCGCCTTCAAGCCCAACACCGACGACATGCGCGAGGCCCCAAGCCGCGTTTTGATGGAGGCGCTGTGGGGTGCCGGCGCCAGGGTCCAGGCCTACGATCCCGAAGCGATGCAGGAGGCGCAGACCGTCTACGGCCAGCGCGACGACCTTTTGCTCTGCGGCACCAAGGAGGCGGCCTTGCGCGGCGCCGATGCGCTGCTGATCGCCACCGAGTGGAAGAATTTCCGCGCGCCGTCCTTCGAGGTGATCAAGCAGGCGCTTGCAACCCCCGTCATCTTCGACGGCCGCAATCTCTACGACCCGCGCGTGCTCGCCCGCCACGGCATCGATTACATCTCCATCGGGCGCAAGGCAGCCTGACCGCAACATACTGAAATCTTTGTTGATTGCGTATCCCGAGGCAGCCCATTCCGGCTGCCTCAATATTGTCATCAGTTCGGAACAATAGCCGCATCCAACGGTTCTTACCTACACGTAAGAATACGTCCGAAAAGCATGCAAGAACGGGGAGAACTTTATGGCAATCAGGAAAGTCAGGAAGGCCGTCATTCCGGTCGCGGGTCTGGGCACGCGGTTTTTGCCGGCGACCAAGTCTATGCCGAAGGAAATGCTGCCGGTCGTCGATCGGCCTGTGGTGCAATATGCAGTCGACGAAGCACTTGAGGCCGGCATCGAGCACATCGTCTTCGTGACGGGCCGCAACAAGGCGGTCATCGAGGACTATTTCGACCTTCATCCCGAGCTGATCGGYACGCTCGAACAGGCCGGCAAGGTCCACGAGCTCAGGTCGCTGGAGAGCCTGCTGCCGGTGCCGGGTACCACCAGTTTCACCCGCCAGCAGGCGCCGCACGGCCTTGGCCACGCTGTCTGGTGCGCGCGCGACATCATTGGTGATGAACCTTTCGCGCTGTTGCTGCCCGACATGGTGTCGTTCGGCAAGCGCGGTTGYCTCGCCGAGATCATGGAACTCTATGGCGAGACCGGCGGCAACGTCATCGCCGTCGAGCAGTGTGCGCCGCACGAGACCAACAAATACGGCATCGTCGGCAAGGGTGCTGCTGTCGGCTCGGGCTTCGAGGTGACCGCGATGGTCGAAAAACCGAAGCCGGCCGATGCGCCGTCGAATTTCTACATCAATGGCCGCTATATCCTGCAGCCGGAGGTCTTCACGCTGCTGGGCACACAGGCGCGCGGCGCCGGCGGCGAGATCCAGCTGACCGATGCGATGGTTCGCCTTGCCACCAGCCAGGCCTTCTTTGCCCGGCCGTTCGCCGGCCGGATGTTCGACTGCGGCTCGAAGGAAGGTTTCATCCAGGCCAATGTCGCTTTCGCGCTCAAGCGCAACGACCTCAAGGGCACGGTGCTCGAAGCCTTGCGCGAGATGATCGCCGAGCACGACCGCGAAAACATGCCGACCTGATCGGAAAAAAAAGGCCCGCTTGTCGTCGGCAAGCGGGCCTTTTTTATTTTCTAAGCCGGCTTACTCGTTGCGGCGCTTGCCTTCCATCAGGTCGAGCACGGCGCGCGCGGCATCAAGCACATTGGTGCCGGGACCGAACACGGCTGCGACGCCATGGTCGAGCAGGAACTCGTAGTCCTGGCGCGGGATGACACCGCCGACCACCACGATGATGTCTTCAGCGCCCTTGGCTTTCAGCGCCTCGACCAGTTGCGGGGCGAGCGTCTTGTGGCCGGCGGCCAAAGACGACATGCCGACAACATGGACTTTGGACGCGATTGCCGTATCGGCGGCCTCGCCGGGTGTCTGGAAGAGAGGTCCGGCAATGACCTCGAAGCCGATGTCGCCGAAGGCCGAGGCGATGATCTTGGCACCGCGGTCGTGGCCGTCCTGGCCGAGCTTGGCCACCATGATGCGCGGCTTTTCGCCTAGTGAGCCGGCAAATTGTTCGAGTCGCGACACCAGCGTCTTGAATTCCGGTTCGCCGTCATAGGCCTGGCCATAGACGTTCTCGACGACTTCGGGCACCGCAACATGATCGCCAAAGGCGCGGCGCATGGCGTCGGAAATCTCGCCGACAGTGGCGCGCGCCCGGGAAGCCTCGACGGCGGCGGAGAGCATGTTGCCTTCGCCGCTGCGGGCGACCTTTTCGAGTGCTGCCAGTGCTGCCTCGACGCGGCTGGGGTCGCGCTGGCGTCGGGTGCGCTCGATGCGCTCGATCTGCGACAGGCGCACGGCGGAATTGTCGATCTCGAGGAAATCGTGATGGTCTTCCTGCTCGAGCCGATACTTGTTGACGCCGACGATGACCTCTTCGCCCTTGTCGACGGCGGCCTGGCGGCGTGTCGCCGCTTCCTCGATCATGCGCTTGGGCAGGCCTGTTGCGACCGCCTTGGTCATGCCGCCCATGGCCTCGACTTCCTCAATCAGCGCCCAGGCCTTTTCGGCGAGGTCGTTGGTCAGGCTCTCGACGTAGTAGGAGCCGGCGAGTGGATCGACGACCTTGGTCACGCCCGTTTCATGCTGGAGGATCAACTGGGTGTTGCGGGCGATGCGCGCCGAAAATTCGGTCGGCAAGGCGATCGCCTCGTCGAAGGAGTTGGTGTGCAGCGACTGCGTGCCGCCAAGTGCCGCCGACATCGCCTCGAAGGCGGTGCGCACGATGTTGTTGTAGGGGTCCTGCTCCTGCAGCGACACGCCAGAGGTCTGGCAGTGGGTGCGCAGCATCAGCGACGAAGCCTTCTTGGGCTCGAATTCGGCCATGATGCGCGACCAGAGCAGGCGCGCGGCGCGCAGCTTGGCCGCTTCCATGAAGAAGTTCATGCCGATGGCGAAGAAGAACGACAGTCGTCCGGCGAACTCGTCGACGTTGAGCCCCTTCTTCAGCGCCGCCCGCACATATTCGCGGCCGTCGGCGAGCGTKAAGGCCAGTTCCTGCACCAGCGTCGAGCCGGCTTCCTGCATATGGTAGCCGGAGATCGAGATCGAATTGAACTTCGGCATCTCCTTAGCCGTGTACTCGATGATGTCGGCAACGATCCGCATCGAGGGCTCGGGCGGATAGATGTAGGTGTTGCGGACCATGAATTCCTTGAGGATGTCGTTCTGGATGGTCCCCGACAGTTTTTCGCGCGAGACACCCTGCTCCTCGCCGGCGACGATGAAACTGGCGAGGATCGGGATAACCGCGCCGTTCATCGTCATCGACACCGAGATCTTTTCGAGCGGGATGCCGTCGAACAGGATCTTCATGTCCTCGACCGAGTCGATGGCGACGCCGGCCTTGCCGACATCRCCTTCGACGCGCGGATGGTCGCTGTCATAACCGCGATGGGTGGCAAGGTCGAAGGCCACCGACACGCCTTGCTGGCCGGCGGCGAGCGCCTTGCGGTAGAAATTGTTGGACGCCTCCGCCGTCGAGAAGCCGGCATATTGGCGGATGGTCCAGGGACGGCCGGTGTACATCGTCGCGCGCGGACCGCGCAGGAACGGCGCGAAGCCCGGCATGGAATAGAGATTGTCGATGCTGGAAAGATCGTCGGCCGTGTAGAGCGGCTTGACGTCGATGCCTTCGGGCGTGTTCCAGACAAGCGTATCCGGCGACGCCTTGATCTCGCGTTCGGCGAGCTTTTTCCACGATTCAATCGATGGTTTGTCGGTCATTGGGGCCTCCTCAGGCGCCGGTGTCCTCCCCACAAGGGGAAGAGTGAAAGTGCCTGGACTTCCATCACTCGAATTCCATGATCAGCTCGTCGACGGCCAGGCTTTCGCCTGCGGTCGCAGCGACGCGCTTGACCGTGCCCTTGCGTTCGGCGCGCAGCACGTTTTCCATCTTCATCGCTTCGACGGTCGCCAGCGACTGGCCGGCTTCGACCTCGTCGCCTTGCTTGACCAGGATCGACGTTACCACGCCCGGCATCGGGCAAAGCAGCATCTTTGAGGTGTCGGGCGGCAGTTTTACCGGCATCAGCTTGGCGAGTTCGGCGACGCGCGGGCTGCGCACATGCGCCACCACGTCCATGCCTCGCCAGCGCAGACGCCAGCCGGTGCCCGAACGCGAGGTCTTGACCCCGATCGAGTTGCCGTCAACGGCGAAGTTGGCGTGCAGATGGCCGGGCAGCCAGTCGCTCGACACGGCCAGCGAGGTACCATCGTCGAATTCGACAACCGTGCCGTCGGCACCGTCCCTGACGTGCAGCGGCAGCGTAAAGCCGCCAAGCGTCACCACCCAGTCGGCACCCACCGGGCGCTGGTGATTCGCAAGCGCGCCGGAGATCTGGGCACCGCGACGCTGCATCGACAAATTGATCAGTGCTGCCACACCGGCAAGCTTCGTAGCATCGGCCTCGGCAGGCGCGACGCCGGCGAATCCGTCGGGATATTCCTCGGCGATGAAGGCGGTGGTGATGGCGCCCGAGCGGAAGCGCGGATGATCCATGACGGCCGACAGGAACGGCAGGTTGTGGCCGATGCCTTCGACCTCGAAATCGTCGAGCGCGCGGCCCATGACCTCGATGGCAGTGGCCCGGTCCGGCGCCCAGCTGCACAGCTTGGCGATCATCGGGTCGTAATACATCGAGATTTCGCCGCCCTCGAAGACGCCGGTGTCGTTGCGGACAACCGTGTCGTCATCGCGCTTGCCTTCGACCGGCGGGCGGTAGCGGGTGAGGCGGCCGATCGACGGCAGGAAATTGCGGTAGGGGTCTTCGGCATAGAGCCGGCTTTCGATCGCCCAGCCGTTCAGTCTCACGTCGCTTTGGCCAAAGCGCAGCTTTTCGCCTGCGGCAACGCGGATCATCTCCTCGACGAGATCGATGCCGGTGATCAGTTCGGTCACCGGATGCTCAACCTGCAGGCGGGTGTTCATCTCGAGGAAGTAGAAGTTCCTGTTACCATCGACGATAAACTCGACCGTGCCGGCCGAGAAGTAGCCGACCGCCTTGCCCAGGGCCACGGCCTGTTCGCCCATCGCCTTGCGGGTTTCGGCGTCGAGGAACGGCGACGGCGCTTCTTCGATGACCTTCTGGTTGCGGCGCTGGATCGAGCATTCGCGCTCGCCGAGATAAAGCAGATTGCCGTGCTGGTCGCCCAGCACCTGGATCTCGATGTGGCGCGGCTGGGTGACGAATTTTTCGATGAAGATGCGGTCGTCGCCAAACGACGATTTCGCCTCGTTCTTCGATGACTGGAAGCCTTCGCGCGCTTCGGCGTCGTTCCAGGCGATGCGCATGCCCTTGCCGCCGCCGCCGGCGGAGGCCTTGATCATCACGGGATAGCCGATCTGGTTGGCGATCTTCACCGCCTCATTGGCGTCCTCGATCAGGCCCATATGGCCGGGAACGGTCGACACGCCTGCGGAGGCCGCGATCTTCTTCGACGTGATCTTGTCGCCCATCGCCTCGATCGCAACCGGGGGAGGTCCGATGAAGGCGACGCCCTCGGCCTTTAGCGCCTCGGCGAAGTTCGAGTTCTCCGAAAGAAAGCCATAGCCGGGATGCACCGCATCGGCACCAGTCTGGCGCACCGCGTCGATGATCTTCTGGATGACGATGTAGGACTGGTTCGAGGGCGCCGGCCCGATATGGACGGCCTCGTCGGCCATCTTCACATGCAGCGCTTCGCGGTCGGCGTCGGAATAGACCGCGACCGTTGCGATACCGAGTTTCTGGGCCGTCTTGATGACCCGGCAGGCGATCTCGCCACGATTGGCGATGAGGATTTTCTTGAACATGTTTGACCTGCTCACAAAGGTATCGTGTCGTGCTTCTTCCACGGCGCTTCGGCCTTCTTGCCGCGCAGGGCGGCGAAGGCGCGGGCGATGCGGCGGCGCGACGAATGCGGCATGATCACCTCGTCGATGAAGCCACGCTCGGCGGCGACGAAGGGATTGGCGAAGCGTTCTTCATATTCCTTGGTGCGCGCGGCGATCTTTTCGGGATTGCCGAGTTCCGAGCGATAAAGGATCTCGGTCGCGCCCTTGGCCCCCATGACCGCGATCTCGGCGGTCGGCCAGGCGTAGTTGATGTCGGCGCCGATATGCTTGGACGCCATGACGTCATAGGCGCCGCCATAGGCTTTTCGGGTGATCAGCGTGACCATGGGAACGGTCGCCTGCGAATAGGCGAACAACAGCTTGGCGCCGTGCTTGATGACACCGCCATACTCCTGTGCCGTTCCCGGCAGGAAGCCCGGCACGTCGACCAAAGTCAGGATCGGGATCGAAAATGCGTCACAGAAACGAACAAAGCGCGCAGCCTTGCGCGACGAGTCGATGTCGAGGCAGCCGGCCAGCACCATCGGCTGGTTGGCCACCACGCCGACGCTCTGGCCCTCGATGCGCATGAAGCCGGTGATGATGTTCTTGGCGAAGGCTTCCTGGATCTCGAAGAAATCGCCTTCGTCGGCAATCGCCAGGATCAGCTCCTTCATGTCGTAGGGCTTGGCCGCGCTGTCGGGGATCAGCGTGTCGAGACGCTTCTCCAACCGCGCCGGATCGTCGTGGAACGGCCGCACCGGCGGCTTCTCGCGATTGTTCAGCGGCAGGAAGTCAAACAGCAGGCGGACCTGCTCCAGCGCTTCGACGTCGTTTTCATAGGCGCCGTCGGCGACTGACGACTTTGACGTGTGGGTGCGCGCACCGCCGAGTTCTTCCGCCGTGACGATCTCGTTGGTGACGGTCTTCACCACGTCGGGACCAGTGACGAACATGTAGGAACTGTCGCGCACCATGAAGATGAAGTCGGTCATGGCAGGCGAATAGACAGCGCCCCCAGCGCAGGGGCCCATGATGACGGAGATCTGCGGCACCACGCCCGAGGCGTCGACATTGCGCTTGAACACGTCGGCATAGCCGGCGAGCGAGGCCACGCCTTCCTGGATGCGGGCGCCGCCGGAATCGTTGAGGCCGATGACAGGGGCGCCGTTGCGCACCGCCATATCCATGATCTTGCAGATCTTTTGGGCATGGGTCTCCGACAGCGAGCCGCCGAGCACGGTGAAGTCCTGGGAGAAGACATAGACCAGGCGGCCGTTGATTGTGCCCCAGCCGGTAACGACGCCGTCGCCCGCCACCTTCTGCTCGGCCATGCCGAATTCGGTGGTGCGGTGGGTGACATACATGTCGAACTCTTCGAAGGAGCCTTCGTCGAGCAGGACGTCGATGCGTTCGCGCGCCGTCAGCTTGCCCTTGGCATGCTGGGCGTCGATGCGTTTTTGGCCACCGCCGAGACGGGCCTCGGCGCGGCGGGCTTCAAGCTGTTCGAGAACGGCGCGCATCAGTTCATGCCCTTTGCGGAAAGCCACTTCCAGGCTGCGGGGAAGGCGAGGGCCGCAAGCACGGCCTTGGCGATGTCGCCCGGGATGAAGGGATAAAGGCCGAAGGCCAGCACAGGCTTGTCGAAGCCAATGACGGAGCCGAGCCAGAGCAGGCCGGGGACGTAGATCACGGCGCCGGCAAGCAGAGCAGCCGCCATGGCCGAAAGCGCGTTACGGTCCCAGCCGCGTTCGGCCAGCCAGCCGGCAAGCAGGGCTGCGGGCAGGTAACCCAGGAGATAGCCGCCGGTCGGCCCCATCATGTAGGCGAGGCCGATGCCTTTTTCCGGCGTGCCGGCGAAAACAGGCAGGCCAAGCGCGCCCTGCATGAGGTAGAGCGCGACGGCTGCCCCGCCACGCACCGGACCGAGCGCCAGGCCCAGCCCGATCACGACAAGCGTCTGCATGGTCATCGGCACGGGATAAAACGGCACCTGGACCTTGGCCGACAGCGTCAGAAGCAGCGAACCTGCGACGACGGCAACGACATCCATGGTGCTGAGCCGGCTGGTTTGCCTGTCGGCAACGGCTTGGTAGAGCGTCATGAGCTTTCTCCCGCGCTACGAGTTTGAAAAACAATGGCCTCTCGCCGCGTCAGCGGCAAGCAGCGAAGTTGGCGCAATAGCCCCATGGCGCGCGCAGGAAAACAGTTGAAAGTGTGCGAAAGCGTAATATACAAATTCGAGAACTGTAAATTGCGAATTTGCAAACATGGTGTCACGCAAACTCTATATCGGCCGCAAGGTGCGCGAGCTGCGCGAAGCCAACAAGCTGACGCAGGCGAGCTTTGCCGAACGCATCGGCATCTCGACAAGCTATCTCAACCAGATCGAGAACAACCAGCGCCCGGTTTCGGCCTCCGTCCTGCTTGCGCTCGCCGAAAAATTCCAGATCGACATCACGGAGATTTCGCAAGGCGACGGCGACCGGCTGTTGTCGGCTCTGTCAGAGGCACTCAGCGATCCGCTGTTTGAGAACTATGCGCCCAATCTGCAGGAGCTCAAGCTGGTGACGCAGAACGCACCGGGTTTTGCCCGGGCGCTGATTTCGGCGCACCAGGCCTATCGTCGCAACAGCGAGCAGCTCGCCAGCCTCGACGACACACTCGGCAAGAGCATCGGCCTGACCGAGCCGACGCCCTATGAGGAAGTCCGCGACTTCTTCCATTTCGTCGACAACTACATCCACAGTCTGGACCTCGCCGCCGAGCGGCTGGCCCATGAACTCGGCATTGGCGAGCGCGACAGCTATGCGGCGCTGGCCGGACATCTCGAAAGCCGTCATGGCGTGCGCATCGCTCGTGCTGACGCCAATGATGACGCGCTCAGGCGCTTCGATCCCAAGTCGGGCGTGCTGTTCCTCAACACCTATTCGCCGGTCGCCACCCGCAGTTTCCAGATCGCTTTCCAGATCGCCGAGATGGAGATGGAAGCAGAGGTTGCGCAGATCGCGCGCACCGCCGATTTCCGCACCAGCGAGGCGCTGGAGATCTGCAAGATGGGCCTGCGCAACTATTTCGCCGGCGCACTGACCTTGCCCTATCAGGTTTTCATGAAGGCGGCGGGCGAGTTGCGCCACGATCTGGAACTGCTTGCGGCGCATTTCGGCGCCAGCATCGAGCAGGTGGCGCATCGCCTCAGCACCTTGCAGCGGCCGGGCCACAAGGGCGTGCCGATCTTTTTTGCCCGCATTGATCGTGCCGGCAACATCACCAAGCGCCATAGTGCCGCCAAGCTGCAGTTCGCCCGCTTCGGCGCGGCCTGCCYGCTGTGGAACGTGCATCAGGCCTTCGAGACGCCGGGCCGGATCATCCGCCAGCTCGCCGAGACGCCCGATGGCGCGCGCTATCTCTGCATCGCCACGGAGATTTCCAAAGGCGGCGGCGGCTTCAACGCGCCGCATCGCCGTTACGCCATCGCACTTGGCTGCGAAGTCGCCTACGCCCGGGACTTCGTTTATGCCGACGGGCTGGAGTTGGGCAGCAAGACCGCCTTCGACCCGATCGGCATTTCATGCCGCATCTGCGAGCGCACCAATTGCCAGCAGCGCGCCGTGCCGCCGCTCAAGCGCAAGCTGGTGATCGACAAGGACGTCAGGCATCCGTTGCCGTATCGGATCAGCTGACGCTGAATTGCCCCTCACCCTTACCCTCTCCCCGTGAAGGACGGGGAGAGGGGGCGTCAGCGTTGCGGCCATCCTCCTTCTCCCCGTCCTTACGGGGAGAAGGTCCGGCAGGGGATGAGGGGCAACTCGGCCCTGATTGACCTAGTCCTTGCGGGAAAGTACCGCGCCAACGGCAAGCATCAGCCAGCCCAGGATCATTCCGGTGCCGCCCAAGGGAGCCGCGAATGGAAACAGCCGCTGGCCGAGATATTCGCGGGCCAGAAGATCACCGGAAAACAGCAGGACCGCCACTAGAAGAATGGCTGCGCCAATGTGGAGAATTCTGCTGCCGGCGACAACCAGCGACAGTGCGATCAGGGCAGGGGCGTGGAAAAGCAAGAAATTCGCCGCGGTTGCGACATTGACGCTGCCGCCATGGGTTGCCGCCGCCGACAGCGCCACGCCCGCAGCACCAAACAGTGCGCCTGCCGCAAATAGCACCCTGTCAAACTTCATTCGTTCGCTCCCGTCTTCACTTGGCGGTAGCATATAGCTTCGGCGCCACGAAATGACCTGGGCTAGTTGCGCCGATTGCCGCAGGATGGCCGCTTTCCTGTGGACCTTGAACAGGCGCGGCTGATTGGCCGTTTGGCGTTCTGCCCCGCAGTCACTATGTTCGCGCACCGTTCAACAGGCACCAGGATTCCATGGCTGGCGACAACAGGAAAATCGCCGCGATCATCGCGGCCGAGATCAATGCGAAGCCCGAGCAGGTCGTGGCCGCCGTCGGACTGCTCGACGAGGGTGCTCGACGAGGG
>NZ_JBFUKO010000122.1:0-11054 GCF_056400805.1 Aminobacter sp. P4_H6_2 | reverse complement strand
ACACGGTCGAATGGCACTACGTCATGGCCGCCACGCTCGTCGCCACCGTGCCGGTCGCCGTACTTTTCGTCTGGCTCCAACGCTATCTCGTCCGTGGGCTTGCGCTCGGGGCGGTCAAATGAACGGAGCCGGGCAACAAGCCTGCTTCGCACAACCATCACAACCATAAAGAAACGAACTGATCATGCGCATCTTCACCGCCTCGCTGGCGACCGAAACCAATACGTTCTCGCCGGTGCCAACAGACCGCGCCTCGTTTGAGATGGCGTTTTATGCTGGCCCCGGCCAGCATCCCGAGACGCCGACGCTGTGCTCGTCGCCGATGGTTGTGCTGCGCAAGCGTGCGGCCGACGAAGGGCTGACGGTGATCGAAGGTACCGCGACCTGGGCTGAGCCGGGCGGGCTGGTGCAGCGGCAGACCTTCGAGGCGCTGCGTGATGAGATCCTCGACCAGCTCCGGGMTGCCATGCCTGTCGATGCCGTCATCCTCGGCCTGCATGGTGCGATGGTGGCGCAGGGTTATGACGACTGCGAGGGCGACCTGCTCACCCGCGTCCGTGAGATCGTCGGACCCGACGTCGTGGTCGCTTCGGAGTTCGACCCACACAGCCACCTGACGCCGAAACGCGTCGCCGCCTGCAACGTGCTCGCGGCCTTCCTCGAGTTTCCGCACACCGATTTCTACGAGCGCGGCGAGCACGTCGTCGAGCTTGGGCTGGCCGCTGCACGCGGCGAGATCAAGCCAATCATCTCAACCTTCGACTGCCGCATGATCACCGTGCTGCCGACCAGCCGCGAGCCAATGCGCTCCTTCGTCGACCGCATCAAGGCGCTGCACGGCAAGGATGGCATCTTGTCGGTGTCGGTGATCCACGGCTTCATGGGCTCCGACGTGCCGGAGATGGGCTCGCGCATCGTCGTCGTCACGGACAATGACAAGGCCAAGGGCGATGCGCTCGCCGGACAGCTCGGCCGCGAGCTCTATGCCATGCGCGAAAAGACGGCGATGCATATGGTCGACACCGACGAAGGCATCGACCGGGCGCTTGCGGCGCACGCGGCCAATCCGGCCAAGCCCGCCGTCATTGCCGACGTCTGGGACAATCCCGGCGGTGGGGTCGCCGGTGACGGCACATTTGTCTTGCGAAGGATGCTGGAGCGCGGCCTCGACAAGGTCGGCGTCGCGACCATCTGGGACCCGATCGCGGTGACCTTCTGCCATGCCGCCGGCGAGGGTGCTGTGATCGACCTGCGCTTCGGCGGTAAGGCTGGACCTCAGGCCGGYGAGCCGATCGACGCCAGGGTTCAGGTTCTGAAGGCAGTCGAGGAAGGTTGGCAGAGCTTTGGCCCTAGCCGCGTGACGCTCGGGCAGACAGCCCTCGTCCGCATTCTGGGCACCGAGGTCGATGTCATCCTCAACACCAACCGGACGCAGACCTTCGAGCCCGACATCTTTTCCAATCTTGGCATCGAACTGGCGAGCAAGGACATTCTGCTCGTCAAGTCGACCAACCATTTCTATGCCGGCTTCGCGCCGGTGGCAGCCGAGATCATCTATGTCGATGCGCCGAGCTCATACCCGAGCAATCCGCGCGTCACCAACTACACCAAGCTGACCCGACCGGTCTGGCCGCGGGTCAGCGATCCCTGGGCGTAAGAGGCAAGGCTCGCGGCCTCGCCCAACTTGTCACGTTGCGGGCCGGAAGGGCTTGGCCAGCGAGGCCGGGAAATGCAGCGCCAGCATCTGGCGGTTCTGCGAGATGATGACCAGCACGATGATCGTCGCCAGATAGGGCAAGGCGGAGAGCAGTTCCGAGGGCACCGCGATGCCGAGCGCCTGGCCCTGCAGCTGCAGGATGGTCATGCCGCCGAACAGCCAGGCGCCGAGCAGCACGCGTAGCGGCCGCCAGGTAGCGAAGACAACCAGCGCCAGCGAAATCCAGCCCTTGCCGGCGGTCATGTTCTCGACCCACAGCGGCGTATAGGCGACCGACAGATAGGCACCGGCAAGACCGGCCATCAGCCCCCCGAACAGCACGGCCAGATAGCGGATCCTGATTACCTTGTAGCCGATCGCATGCGCAGTCTCCGGTGACTCGCCGATGGTGCGCAGCACCAGCCCGCCCTTGGTGCGGTACAAGAACCAGCTGATGACGAAGAACATGAGAATGGCGAAATAGACCATCGGATCGAAGCGGAAGAACATCGGCCCGATCACCGGGATTTCCGAGAGATAGGGGATGGACATCTTGTTCAGCGCGTCGATGGGTGCCGAGCCGAAATTGCGGCCGAGGAAGGCCGAAACGCCGGAACCGAAGATGGCGAGTGCCAGGCCGGCGGCATACTGGTTGGTCAGGAAGGTCAGCGCCAATACGCCAAACAGCAGCGACGCTGCGGCCCCGCCCAGCGCGCCGGCGATGATGGCGACAGGCATCGGCAGCCCGGCGATCACCGCCCAGAAGGCGAAGGCGGCGCCCATCAGCATCATGCCTTCGATGCCGAGATTGAGAACACCTGATTTTTCCACGACAAGTTCGCCAAGGGCAGCGAAGATCAGCGGTGTTGCGGCAATGATGGTGCCGGTGAAAATGGCGATGAACAAGTCCATCAGGCGTGCTCCGGAATGCGGCGAAGCCGGTAGAAAATGAAAAAGTCAGCGGCAAGTAAAAAGAACAGCAATATGCCCTGGAAGATGCGAGTTAGCGCAGCTGACAGGCCAAGATTCATTTGCACTGCTTCGCCGCCCAAGAAAAGCAGCGACATCAACAATCCACCGAGCACGATGCCGAAGGCGTTGAGCCGGCCAATGAAAGCAACGATGATCGCCGCAAAGCCGTAGCCTGGCGAAATCTGCGGTGACAATTGCCCAAGCGGTCCCGCGACCTCGGCCATGCCGGCGATGCCGGCAGCGGCACCACCTGCCAGCAGGCCAATCCAGACGGCTGAGGATTCGCGGAAGCCGGCGTATCGTGCCGCCAAGGGAGCTGCACCGCTGACCGACATCTTGTAGCCGAGGAAGCTGCGATCGGTGAACAGCCACATCAGGAACACCGCGACCACGGTGATGAAGATCGAGGCATTCAGGCGGTAGGCATAATCGAAGGGCGTAAACATCGCCGCGGCCGACAGAAGTGCCGTTTGCGGATAGTTGAACCCGGCTGGATCACGCCAGGGCCCGTGCACCAGCCACGACAACACGAGTGCTGCGATATAGGTCAGCATCAGCGTGACCAGGATCTCGTTGGTGTTCATCCGCGCCCTGAGGAACGCTGGGATGGCGGCCCAGGCCATGCCGCCAGCTGCGCCCGCTACAAACATCAGCGGCAAAAGCAGCGGGCTGTCGGGATTGGGATAAAACAGGCCGACGCCGCAGGCGGCAATCGCGCCGATCACCAACTGCCCCTCGGCACCGATGTTCCAGACATTGGCGCGGAAGCCGACAGCTAGGCCGCAAGCGATGAGGATCAGCGGCGAAGCCTTGAGCAGCAACTCGGAGATGCCGTTGACCGAGTTGAGCGGGGCGATGAAGAAGGCTTGCAGTGTCGCCAGCGGATCATAGCCGAGTGCTGCAAACAACAGCGAGCCAACGAGCAGTGTGAGGCCAGTCGCGATGACCGGTGCGGCCACCCGCATTCTGGCGGATGGCTCCGGTCTTTGTTCAATCCTGAATCGCAACTTCGCCCCTCCCGTTGGTGCTGTTGCCACGGTCAGTCCTGGTCATCAGCAGGCCGATCTCCTCGCGGTTGGTCTTGGTTCGGATCAGCGGCGGCGAGACCTGGCCTTGGCAGATGACGAGCAGCCGATCACAAATCTCAAACAGCTCGTCGAGTTCTTCGGAGATCACCAGCACGGCTGCGCCCGACCTGCTCAGATCGACCAGCGTCTGGCGGATGAAGGCGGCGGCACCGACATCGACACCCCAGGTCGGCTGGGCGACCAGAAACAGCTTGGGTTCGAGCGCGATCTCGCGGCCGACGATGAATTTTTGCAGATTGCCGCCCGACAGGCTCTGCGCGCTCGACTGTGGGCCATTGGCCTTGACCTTGAAGCGCTCGATGATCCTTGCCGCGAAGCTGTTTGCTYTGCCGCGATCGACGAGGCCGTTGCGGACGAGCCCGGAACGATGGGCCGTGAGCACGGCATTTTCCCACAATGCATGGGGCGGGACCGCCCCGCGCCCCAGCCGCTCCTCGGGTACGAAGGCCATGCCGAGCTTGCGCCGTTCGCTGGCATTGAGATGGGCGGCCGCCTTGCCGCCGATCTGGATAGAGAGTGCGTTGCCGTGCGTACGCTCGCCGCTGAGTAGCGAGATCAGCTCCGCCTGGCCGTTGCCCGAGACACCGGCAAGGCCGACGATTTCGCCACCGTGCACCTCAAACGAAACGTTCTTGAGCTCAACGCCATATTTGTCGCGGGCAGGGGCAGAGAGCCCGCGGACCTCAAGCACTGGCTTTTCGCTCGGCACCGAGGGGCTGACATGCATCTCGGGTAGCTCGGCGCCGACCATCATGCGGGCGAGTTCAAGCGAGGTGCTTTCCTTGGGTCTTGCGGTGCCCGTCACCTTGCCGTTGCGCAGCACGGTCGCGGTGTCACAAAGCTCCTGCACCTCATCGAGCTTGTGGCTGATGTAGACGATCGAGCAGCCTTCGCTCGCAAGCTGGCGCAAGGTTTCGAACAGCTTGACCACCGCTTGCGGCGTCAAAACAGAGGTCGGCTCGTCGAGGATCAGAAGCTTCGGCGCCTGCAGCAGGCAGCGCACGATCTCGACGCGCTGGCGCTCGCCGACGGAGAGGTCGTGAACGCGCCGGTACGGGTCGATCGGCATGCCGTAGCGCGCCGAGAGTTCGGTGATCTGGCGAGCGAGCGCGTCGAGGTCGAAATTGCTCGACACCGCAAGCGCGATGTTTTCGACCACGGTGACGGATTCAAACAGCGCGAAATGCTGGTAGACCATCTCG
The DNA here is from genome assembly GCF_056400805.1 of Aminobacter sp. P4_H6_2. Lineage (NCBI taxonomy): Bacteria > Pseudomonadati > Pseudomonadota > Alphaproteobacteria > Hyphomicrobiales > Phyllobacteriaceae > Aminobacter > Aminobacter sp. P4_H6_2. Next base: position 6,096 of record NZ_JBFUKO010000122.1, on the reverse strand, counting down.
ATGCCGAGCGCGCGCGAGGTGGCCGGCGTGTGCGCGGCGATCGGCTTGCCGTCGCAGATGATCTCGCCGGAATCAGCCTGCCCCGCACCGTAGATGATCTTCATCAATGTCGATTTGCCAGCGCCATTCTCGCCGAGCACGGCGTGGATTTCGCCGGGCATGATCGACATCGAGATGCTGTCATTGGCAATGATGCCGGGATAACTCTTGGTGATATTGCGCAGTTCGAGGCGCGGGGTCATGGGCCGGTCCTGCCGTATGGGTTGGACGACGCGCAGCCATAGACCACCGGAGCGACGCTTGCGCCCCGGCGGCCTTGCTTGCGATGGGCGAAGATCAGCCGAGCTTGCCGATCATTCCCTTGACGAACCAGTTCATGCCGCGAATGTCGGCATCGGCCAATACAGTACCGGCCGCGACCTTGACGTTGCCATCCTGGTCCTTCAGCTCCCCGGCATATGGGTGAACCTTGCCCGAGCCGATGTCGGCCTCGAGCTGCTTGAGCTTGGCAATGACGTCCGCCGGGATCGCTTCGTTATAGGGCGCCATCTTGACCACGCCGCCGGCTAGGCCGTCCCAACGCGCTTCGGGTTTCCAGGTGCCGGCAGCCACAGCCTTGGCGGCGCCGACATAGTCGCTCGACCAGTCGAGCGTGAAGGCGGTGAGCTGCTTGCCCGAGCCGAACTTGGCCATGTCGCTGGCGTAGCCGATCGACCATGCGCCGCCTTCACCCGCAACCTGCACGCCGGTTGCGGTGTCGGTCATCGAGCAGATGACGTCGCAGCCCTGCGAGATCAGCGTGTTGGCTGCTTCCTTTTCCTTGCCCGGATCGAACCAGGAGTTGAGGAAGATGGCATTGCAGGTAGCCTCGGGATTGACGCTCTGCGCGCCCAGTAGAAGCGCATTCGCCGGGCCAACGATGTCGGGGATCGGGAAGCCGCCGATGAAGCCGATCTTGCCGCCCTTGCTCATATGTGCGCCAGCGGCGCCGGCAACGAAGGTGCCTTCGTAATATTTGGCCTCGAAGGTGCCGAGATTGGCGAGGTGCACGATGCCGGAGCAATGCTCGAAGGCGATCTTGGGGAAGCGCGGTGCCACCTTCTGCATCGGGGTGCCGTGCGAGAAGCTGGTGCCGAATATCAACTGGTTGCCGGAAGCAGCGAGTTCGCGGAAGACGCGTTCGGCATCCTGCGGCATGAAGATATTGTCGATGACTGTGATGGCGACCTTGTCGCCGAATTCACTCTTGATCGCGTCGACGCCGAGGCTGTGCTGCTTTGTCCAGCCGATGTCGGCGATTGGTGAAACGTAGACGACGCCTATCTTGAGCGGCTCCTGGGCGCTGGCAAGGCCGGCCCATCCGCTGGTGCCGAGTGCCGCGCCCGCCGCACCTGAATACTGAAGGAACTGTCGTCTGGTCAGATTGAACATGCTGGTAACCCTCTGTTGGTTTGATAGCCGCCCGGCTTTTCGTCGGGTCTATTTAGAGGCGTGGACGTGGGTGTGCGCCCCCGTTTTGTCGTTATCTCCCGCCTTTTTTCGCGGTGCCGCTTTAGGAGCCGCGCCGGTCTTGCCGTCGAGATAGGGTTCGAGCGCTTCGCGCGGCGAAAGCTCGGGAAATACCTGCCGGTCCATGATGTAGCCCCGCACGACGGACCGGTGATGCGTATCGATCAGTTCCATCGCCTGCTTGAGCCGGCCCTTTTCGAGCAGGTCGATCACGCGCGCATGGTCGTCGAGCAGATTGCAATAGTCGAAGTCGGCAGTGATCAGCGAACGCAGCAGCGTCGTGCGGCGCACCAGCTGGGCGTGGATTTCCTGCATCACCTTGTTGCGGCTGAGGCGGACGAAAGCTGTATGGAATTCCTGGCCGAGCACGTCGGCAAGCGCGTCGTTGCCTGCTGCCACCGCTTGGCGCTGACGCTCGACATGCTGGCGCAGCTCGGCCCAACCGGCAGGCCCGAGGCGGTCGCTGAGCTGGGCGGCCACGCCCTGCTCGACCAGCGTCAGTGCGTCGTAGATTTCCAGCGCTTCTTGCGTGCTGGGCCGAGCGACGAAGGCGCCGCGATTGCGCTCTATCTGGGCGAGCCCGTCATCGGCGAGACGGATCAGCGCCTGGCGCACGACGATGCGGCTGACGTCGAAAATCTCGGCCAGTTCGCGTTCGCCGAGCTTGCAGCCGGGCACCAGCCGGTGATCGATGATCGCCCGGGTCAAAATGTCGGCAATGGCCTGCGAGCGACTGCTCATGGCAATTTCCTCCCCCGCCAGCGCCTTTGGCTTGCTCGGCGTTCACATCAGGCGTTGGCAGCACCGGATGTGCTGCATATCCCGAGTTGCGAATGCCATATCGGTAGTCAATCGAATCAAGCTGTCAATCAAGAATCGGCCTTTGACATGCAATTTTCCATTGATTGATATCCAATCCTGTGGTTCCAATAATGGCATAACAGAGCTAGGTTCACGGGGAAGTGCTAGCCAGGGAGGGTGCGATGAGCATAGCTGCCCTTTGTAGCGACAGAGTCCTTCTCAACGATTGGCACGTGATTGCCGACCTGACGAATCTGGCGGCGGACGAACCGTTCCAGACACGGCTTCTCGGCGTCGGTCTCACTGTCCATTGCCGTGGCAACAAGGAAGTGGTGCGCAACGACACCGGTGCCGTCGTCAACTCGACCAAGCGCTATGGCTTTCTGTGGGCCTGCCTTGGCAAACCGGAACGTGAGATAGTCTTTGTGCCGGAGGCCGAAGAAGCCGACCGTTTCCTCGTCACCGGCGGGTCGATCGCGGTCAAGGTTTCGGGCTTGCGTGCCGTCGAGAACTTTCTCGACATGGGGCACTTTCCCTTCGTCCACACAGGTTGGCTCGGCGATGAACCGCACACGGAAGTGGTGCCTTACAAGGTCGATATCACCGACGCCGACGAAGTGCTGGCGACAGAGTGCAAGTTCTACCAGCCGGTGGCTTCGCCGACAGCCAAGGAAGGTTTCGTCGTCGACTATATCTACAAGGTGATCCGCCCCTATACGGTCGCGCTCTACAAGAGCAATCCGGTTGATAAGGAGCGGCTCGACGTCATCACCTTGTTCGTCCAGCCGGTCGACGAGGAGAATTGCGTCGCGCATCCCTTCCTCTGCTACCTCAGGGAAGGCATAGAAGAAGCGTCGATCCGCAGCTTCATGCAGCTGATCTTCGCCCAGGACAAGCCGATCCTRGAGAACCAGCTGCCCAAGCGGCTGCCGCTCGATCCGCGCGCCGAAACGCCGATCCGCGCCGACGCGGTGTCGGTCTCTTATCGGCGCTGGTTGCGCGACCGCGCGGTTTCATACGGCGCGATCCCGGCGCGGCTCTGACGTTTGACAGCCGCGCCAGTCACGAAGGAAGAACGAGAAACATGACGCAGACGAGATGCACGGATCAGGTGATCCTCGACCTTTGGCACCCGCTTGCCGCCCTCGTCGAGGTACCTGTGGGTGTGGTGGTCGACACCGTCCTGCTCGAAGAACGTCTCAGCCTGGCAGTTGACGGCGACGGCAACGCCGCTGTGTGGCGCTCGCGTCCGGAATTGGCAGTAGACGGTCCGGTCGACATCGCAAAGTTCGACGGCACGCTGCCGGTCAAGCTTGCCTATGGTTATATCTGGACCTCGCTGGGCAACCCGCCGGCAGACATTTTCCCGATCCCTGAATATGCCGAACCCGACCGCCGCAGGCTCAACGCCGCAACCCTTGGGGTCAATGTCTCGGCCCCGCGTGCGATCGAAAACTTCCTCGACATGGGGCATTTCCCTTATGTCCATACCGACATTCTGGGTGTCGAGCCTCATACTGAGGTGAAGGAGTACGACGTCGAGATTTCGGTCGACCGCGACGAGATTTTGGCGACCCGCTGCCGCTTCTACCAACCGATGGCCTCGATCGCCTCGGATGGCGGCGCCGACGTCGACTACATCTACCGCGTGCCGCATCCCTATTGTTCGGTGCTCTACAAGTCGAGCCCGCTCGACGAAAGCCGGCTCGACGTGATTGCCGTGTTCCTGCAGCCGATCGACCAGGAGCATATCCGCGCGCACATGATGTTGTGCGTGCTGGACGAGGACAATGAAGACAAGGTGATCAAGCGCTTCCAGCAGACCATCTTCGGCCAGGACAAGCCGATCCTGGAGAACCAGTTTCCCAAGCGCCTGCCACTCGATCCACGCGCTGAGACCCCCATTCGTGCCGACAAGTCGGCCATCGCCTACCGCCGGTGGCTGAGCCAGAAGGGCGTGACCTACGGGGTCATCCCGGCCGCCACCTGAGCACCGAGACAAGACAAGAATTCGCGAGGAACATATGCTCGACCTAGCCAAAACCAGATGGCATCCGATTGCCGCGGCGCATGACCTGCCGTTTCGTCATGTCTTCCACGGCCAGTTGCTTGGGCGCGAATTCGCCGTGTGGCGTGCCGACGACGGCTACGTCAACATCTGGGAGAACCGCTGCCTGCATCGCGGCGTGCGGCTCTCGATCGGCATCAATGACGGTCGCGAGCTCAAGTGCCAGTATCATGGCTGGCGCTATTCGAACCGCACCGCCGGCTGCACCTATATCCCGGCGCACCCGGCCGACGCACCGGCACGCACCATCACCAACCGCACCTTTGCCGCCGTCGAACGCTACGGCCTGGTCTGGTCGGCGGAAGAGGCGCAAGGCGAGGTGCCCGACGTGGCAGGGCTCGCCGAAGGCAAGCTTTTGGCGCTGCGCAGCATTCCGGTCAATGCGCCGGCGGACGTGGTGGCGGCCAAGCTGAAGGGTTATCGCTTCCAGCCGAGCGCCGCGCTCGACGGTTCGGCGGCCAGCGTTGTCGTCGAAGCTTCCAACGCCTTTTCGGTAGCTCTGCGGGCCAGCGAAGGTGAGGCCAGCACGCTCGCCGTGTTCTTTGTCCAGCCGGTCGATTCCAACCGCTCGGTCATCCGCGGCGTGCTCGACAGCCAGCTTGAAGGTGCTCAGCGTCTTGCCGTGCTGCGCCATCACAACGAACTTCTTTCCGGCCTGCGTGTGGCAGTAGAGGCCGAAGCGGCGCGGCAGCCTGCGCCGGCGCCGCTGGAGCCGATCATCGAGCGTGTCTCGCCTGAACTCGCCGAGATGCCGGAAGAGACCAAGCACGGCCGCAAGGCGACGATCCGTGTCCAGGTGGCGAGAAAGTGGCAGGCAGCCGACGGCATTGCCGCCTTCGAGCTTCGGCCGATCAAGGGGCTGCTGCCGACCTTCCAGCCCGGCGCCCATATCGACGTGCATCTGCCCAACGGTCTCATCCGGCAATATTCGATCACCAATGGCCCCGGCGAGAGCGATAGCTACGTCATCGGGGTCAAGCTCGAGCGCGACTCCAAGGGCGGTTCGACCTGCCTGCACGAGACGGTGCGCGAAGGCGACGTCCTGGCGATCTCTGAACCGCGCAACAACTTCCCCCTACGCCGCGATGCCATCCAGACCATTTTTGTCGCCGGCGGCATCGGCATCACGCCGCTTCTCGCCATGGCTCAGGCACTCAACAACCAGAGCCTTGGCCACGAGCTGCACTACTTTGCCCAGAACGAAGCGCAGCTAGCATTCCCTGAAAAGACCGGCACGCTTGGCTCTTCGCTCAAGCCGCATCTCGGTCTTTCGCCCGAGCAGACCGGCGCCAAGCTGCGGGAGATCCTGACCGGCTACCGCCCGGACAAGCATGTCTATCTCTGCGGTCCCGGCCCGATGCTTGAGGCGGCACGCCATATCGCTGCCGAGATGGGGTGGCCCGAGACGGCGGTGCATTTCGAATACTTCAAGAACACCAATGTCATCGACGACAGCTCAAGCTTCGAGGTGGCACTTGCCCGCTCCTGCATGACGCTGACCGTGCCGGCCGGCAAGACGATACTCGAGGTGATGCGCGATGCCAGCATCGACATGCCCTCGTCCTGCGAACAGGGCGCTTGCGGCACCTGCCTTGCCACCGTCATCGAAGGCGAGCCGGACCATCAGGACGTCTATCTCAACGATGCCGAGCGCATGTCCGGCACCAAGATCATGACCTGCGTGTCGCGTGCCAAGTCGGCGCGGCTTGTCCTCGATC
>NZ_JBFUKO010000121.1:0-11075 GCF_056400805.1 Aminobacter sp. P4_H6_2 | reverse complement strand
GAGTTGACGCCCTTAACAAAGGGGGCGAAAACGTGGCGCCTATCATGATCTTGCCTTATTTGGCGCCTAGCTCGATAGTTGGGGATCATCGCCATATCATTGAGTGCCGCTTCTTATTCGGAAGCGTGCCTGCTTAGACGTTCGATTTAATCGCCAAGCGTGATCTTTGGCCTGCAGTGCATGAGAGGGGACCGCTTTGACGTCAGGACACCTGCGATTCGCAGACCGGCGATGCGGCGTTGCGCTGACCGTACTGGTTTCGCTGCTTGCCGTGTCCTGCTCTTCGACGGGCGCACCCAATTTCGAACTTGCAAACACTGCCCTCACCGCAGATGCAACCGGCCAGGCAACGTCGCAGGGAGCCCCCGGCGCGGCGCCGACAGCCACCAATCTTGTGATGAACGGCGACTCTGCCCTTCCCGAGCAGGTCGGCTACGTTCCCCTTGCCAATCCAACGGCTACGACACCAGCGGAAACCGCGCTCGCCAGCGCTGAGCAGCAGCACGCACCGGTCGCCGCAGCCGAGCAGCCGAAGACGGAAGCCTCAGCTCCCCAAGCCGCAGAAGCGAAGACAGGAAAGCCGCCAGTCCAGCAAGATACCGGCTTCTACCTGACAAACGGCCCTGCCCCCGAAAAGCCAGAACCGCCGCAGAAAAAGGGCTTTCTTGCTTCATTTTTCGGTTCAGCGCCCGCCAAGGCTGCTCCGGCGCCGGCCGAGCAGAAGGCGAAACCGCTCATCGCAACTGCCGCCGCCGCACCGGCACCCGCCACCACCGAGGAAAAAGCCAAGCCGATCATCACGCTTGCTTCGGCCAGGTCCGGTGCCAAGCCGGTGGCGCTGGCCTCGCTAGGTGGTTCGTCCGGTGGTGACTTTGCCCTTCCCGGCGTGCGCACCACGGATCTGTTCGAAATCAAGCGCAAGTCAGGCATCGACGACGACAGTGACGTCGACCTGCACGAGGACGAAGAACCAGGCCTCCAGCTGGCCTCGGCTGCCGGCATGGCCCGACTTGCCCCGAACGGCCTGTTGAAGCAGACCGAGAGCGTCRATGTCGCCTGCCTCAAGCCGTCGCTGGTGCGCATACTCAAGGCTGCCGAGCAGCGCTACGRCAAGAAGATGATTGTCACCTCCGGCTACCGCAATCCGGAGCGCAATCGCCGCGCCCGTGGCGCCAAGAATTCGCAGCATATGTATTGCGCGGCTGCCGACATCCAGATTCCGGGCGTCGGCAAATGGGAACTGGCGACCTTCCTGCGTTCCATGCCGGGCCGTGGCGGCGTCGGCACCTACTGCCACACCAACTCGGTGCACATCGATATTGGGCCGGAGCGCGACTGGAACTGGCGTTGCCGCAGGGGCAACTAAAAAAACTTTGCACAGCAGCAAAAGACGGGTTGCCTGCTGCGAACAAGCCAATTATACACCGCTTCACCTGAGCGCGCCCATCGTCTAGCGGTTAGGACACCGCCCTTTCACGGCGGTAACAGGGGTTCGATTCCCCTTGGGCGTACCAGGTTTTTCAAGCACTTAGCTTTGTCGCCAAAACGTTCGTCCCGATAAGAGACCCGAAAAGCGGCGTGCATGGGAATCGGAACTTGCTCAGTAAGTCGCAAGCGCCCCGCAATGTGCCGGAACCCAGCCGAGAGCGTCGTAGAGTGAATTAGCGCCTTGTTAGGTTGAGTTCGTCCGCTCAGGTTACTCCCATGGAGACAACTAGGCGGATGTTGCGATGCCCCGTAGTACGAAGCGTCAGAAGAAGCCTGGCGAAGAGCACACTCACCTTGCCATAAAAGTCCAGCGCTGCGAGGCGAGCGTCGAAGCTCGGATCAATCCCAACGTCTATAGCCCGCAATATGCGTGGGATTTGGACGACGACGATCCACTATATCAGTTCACAACTCGGCTGACAGTTGCCGGGATTGTAACCTACCCAGAGAAACGGGCCGGCGATGCGTTCGAATTGACTATCTATGGCGACACCTCACCTCGACTCAATGAGAAAGTGAAGGACGTACAGGCGCGTGACGAACACCGCTCGCCAATGTACCGCCCTTACCGCGGCAAGGAGATCCCGATATACAATCCGCCCCCAGGCATGGGGCTCATCGACAAGATTCGTGGTGAGCCACGCTGGACAGTCTGGGTTCGTGTTTCGCCGCACTTCACGAGCGACGCATTGGCGCTTTTGAGCAGCGGACGATCGTTGTTCCTGGCTATACACGAGAGCAAGAACAACCGCACCCGCTGGCTTCAGGGCATGAGCCTGCAAACCACCGACCCTGCAGCAGAGTAATAATGTTTGAGCGCTTGCCTCGTCGCCGCGCTCCCTCGACCGGGAGTTAAGCCTTCACACGGGTGGGGTCGCAGGTTCAATCCCTGCATCGCCCACCAAATTCTTAAACAAAATCAGACTTTTGCTGCATTCGGTTTCGAACTGCCCTTGAACGCGGTCGACTGGTACGACACCAGTACGACACCGTTGAGCGTTGAATGCGCTTTCAGAGGTAGTGGGCAATACGAGCCGGGCGCGGCTCCTTTCCAGCCGCTCTCAAACGTGGCACTATGTCCGCAGCGATGCTGCGGACGCGCGRCACGCTCCTCCTGTGAGGCAAGGCAAATGCCCCGTCGGGGTCGCTTGACGGCCCCGTGGCCGTGCCAAGTTTTCACCTTTAGGAGGTAACAATGATCTCTTCATCGTCAATCTATGCTGAGCAAAACGAAAAAGCACTTGAGATGCTCGCCCGTCGAGCGGCGATAAAGATTGGATTAGTTGCAGTCAAATCGCGTCGTTTGCTTGGTACAGCCGACAATCTCGGGCGCTTCCAACTCTTGGAGCCCCGCACCAACACGAACGATACCTAAGGGCGGGTCACTTCTCGGTGGAAACGCCGGGTCAGCTCTCAGTGGAAATCAACAAGGCAGCATCGACCTGCGAGGAAATTTCCAGCGCAAGATCGGCGAACGTTTCGTATCGTTCGATCAACGCCTGATCGAGTTGGAAGATATCCACTGAGCCCTCGAATAGATTCTTCTTAGTTTTGCTCTTGTGGCCACTTTTGGACAGTTTCGCAACTGCTGCGATCCGTGGAAAACTGAAAATGCGGGAGCGGCGCAACAGCAGCGCCCTAAGTGCGACGGTCAACCAGCCAGCGGTCGCCGACATCCCAGGGCTGAGGGCAGAGCATGCAATCGCCAGTTGGAAAAATGCCCTACTGGCCCCCTGTGGTGTTCGCTTACGAGAGCTTTCGAACGAGGGGAAGCCCCACCCGATTTTTTACTGCACCCGGTTGAGGCATAGAGCCTTGAACTGGTCCAAAGCGACATCAACAAGAAATCGCGCCCGAACCCACGCCGTAAACTCTGTTATCCAGTCCCGTGCCTCTTTTCCAGCAACTACCGCCAGGTGACAAACGGCCATTGTGGCGTCAGCCTGAACTCATGCTGCGGAGTCCTGACCCGGCCCGCCCGAGAGTCGTTGATGCCCTCCATAAAGGCGGAAGATAGGTCCGTATCGCCGCGAACACGTAGAACTGGGCCCAGGCGACCACGACTGGCCGCCGTCATCTGATCAACGATGAGATCGAACTCGCGGCTCAGCAGTGCCGGCGATGTGCCACCAAAGCGACCTCCAAAGACGCCAGTTTCGATTCCTGGGATCCTGCCAGCCGTTGGTTCCACCACCACACAGGTCATGCCTAAGGGACAACTGAGCTGGCGCAGCGTATCCGGAGAGATGGAGTGGGTTACGAGAAAGTAGCTGTAGGAGGTGGTGTCACCCAGGTCGAATCGCAGTTTCCCAGCGGTGACGGCGCCCGCTCCCCCGCGCTCGAAGTCCGCAATTGTGTCGAGGAGCAGGTCGATCTCGCTGGCGCTGCCGAACGACTGGTCCCGGTATTTCTGGGTCCCGCCAGTCCCTTTGAGGATGATCGATGTGGATTTCAGCGTACAAAGCGACAAGGACACGAGCAGAGCGGTTCCCAGCAGGCGCCTGGCGCTCCTCGAGCCGTCACACATGGATATATCGACGACAACTCTGACCTTTCGCCGAGGTGCTATGCGGTCGTCACGATAACGCACCCTCCGCTTAATCAGGGATTGCGTAAAATCGATTCGATTGACGCGACCCGCGTCGACGTGCCCGGATGTCTGGCCACGCCCATGGATGCGCTGCCGGGCCTGGTAGTCGTCGATGGACGGCAGGAACCCTCGCTCCAGCTGCCACGAAACGCGTGAGGCCAGTTCGAGAGTAGCGCGTCGGCCCGGCAATCCGACTGCCTCTGTATCAAGCTTGGACATTCGGATTCTTGCTGAGCTTCAAGAGCTCGTCATTGATTGCGTTGCGAACGCCGGAGTCGGATTTCAAGCCGTCGATAATCGACGTCCATTTCTGGGCGTCGAAAAACAGTGCCGTGGCCGCATCCAGAAGGGCGCCGCGCCTCCCCTCGGCCCCCGGATAGGTCTTCAGTCGCGCGTAGTTGGCCCAATGAAATGCCTGGCCAAGGTCGTCCAGATAGACCTCCGGCGTCGTCCACGTGGCCTTGGGCTGGTGCCGGACAAGGGCGAGCGCCTTCGCATTGTTGACGACAGAGATCTCGCCGCGAGGGTTTGATCCCTCGGTCAGGTTCTCCTCGACCATATTGATGAGCTGGCGAATCTCGCCCTTGTGCTTGCTGGYGAATGCCCGGGCGGCTCCCCACATAACAAGTTCGCGAGGATCAGCCGTCAGATTGGCGAACCGGCTCAGCATCTCATCGGTGAGGCGCTCGGGGTTCTCGGTCTCCGTCCGCTTGATAAACTCGTTCGGCCCTAGCGCATAGGCGGCCGTAATCATGATTGGCACGAAGAGCGAAGATATCCGGACATCCTTAATCAGTGAATTGATGGCGTTGAGGGTGAACCCAGGCCTGTGCTTGAAGTCGGGGCGAGCGGCTGACCTTCCCTGCTGGATCAAGATCTGTCGGCGAGCCTCGAGCCCCGGGTGCTTCATCTCGATGCCGATGTCGAAGCGGTCGAACAGAGCGAAGGACCTTTCACCCTGCCCGCCGTAGCCGACCGGGTTGCCGGTCCCGATCACTATGAAATGCGGCGACAACAGAACAGTGGCTGTACCGCGTCCGCTTGCAACAAGGCTGACGCTAACCTTCCGCTCGGCCATTGCCTGCAAGAGCACATTCGACGTTGAGGCCGGCAGACGTGGCAGCTCATCGATGACAAGCCCGAGAAGGCCTGGCGTCAGCAGTGGACCCCGCTCGAAGCTGAACGCGATTGAATTGTTCTGAGAAACTGGTACCTCGCCACCCAGAAGACTGAGATCCGTGGCATCGGCATATGCATCGTACTGCTGGTAGGGCAGCGAAAGCATCGAGCAGAGCTCGCGGACTATCTGGGTCTTGCCAATGCCTGATGACCCCTCGACATAAACATGCCTGCCGAACATCAGGCCGATGAAAATCGCGTCGAAAGCCTCGAGGATATTGTTTCCAGGGTACTGACCGGAGATGTACGCGCGGGCCTTTTCAAAAAACGATGTCAGGGTCGTGTGGAGTGCAAACTTCTCATCTTTGATGGCATCACTGTCTTCGTCTTCGGGCTTTCGTGACTTGGGAATGTCACCAGACAACGCCCTGTGGCGGTCCAGTTCGTCTAGCCACAAGTATCGTCGTTCCGCGTCGCGCCCGTAGTAGTGGTTTTCAATCGCGTTGAGCTCCTCCTCGTCTTTCCATCGCCGAAGGCCTTCCCAGTTCTCGACCATGTGATAGAGCTTGGAATACTTCTCGCTGCCACTGCGCAAAGTTCGTGCGTCCGGAAAGGCCCCGTCCCGCTTTTCGAAGAACGAGGGATCGACCTTGCGGATATCGTCCTCGTCCGTTGCCTGCGCAGCACCTTTTCTATCTTGGGTCATAGAAGAAACACTCCCATTGCAATTGCGGCAGCCAGTGCTGCGTAAGCCAGTTGTGCAAGACCCTCTGGGATGGCAAAGGCGCGATCCGACACTTTGTTCTTGTCCGCCGGAGAGCTTCCAAACGACTCCACGCCGGCTGCGCTGATCAACGTTGGAAAGGCGCCGACTACCGGTATTTCAAGCTCAACCTTCGAGCACCCATCCGCGGCCTTTGCCGCGGCATCCTGCAGGTGGCAAAAGGAAAGCTGCACGCCATAGATCCCGCCGGGGTCCAGCTTAGTGCTGGATAGGTCGATGCTCATCCGATCCAGTCCGAGCTCATCCCAACCCACGTGCTGCAGCCCCTTGCCCCGCGACAAGGTTCCATCGGCCTCGAAGCCACGAATGTCGGCCTGCAGGCCGTTAGTGATGTCGAAGGGAAGGAAGTCGTCCCGGGTGGCCGCTACACGGCTGCCGTCGATGCGCCAGGAAACGGATGGGGCTCGGAGTTGTGCGCCCATCGCGTCGACTGCGGCATAGACGACGTTGCTCACCGCGTTCCGCCGATCCTGGTCGTCGGCGATCCCGATCGCCGCGAACTCCGAAGCCAGATCGATCCCGAGATAGCCGATCTTCAGGTTGAATGGCGTCCCGGAGCCACTTGGATCGAATCCCACGGCATCTTTGAGGGCCATGAGAGGCACCGGAAAGCCGGATGGGTGGCGGACAAGCAGCGGGACTGCCGCGCCGGCGCCATCGACCTCTGAAAAGGTATTCGGGCCGAACAGGCTGTTAATGACCTGGACCTTACTGCCATTGATCGCAAGGAGGCGGAGCTTTGCGATGTCGTTCACTTTGTCAATGTTCCCGATCTCGACAGTAAGCCCTCGGCCGATGACGGTCTTGACGACGCTGTCGCGGAACTTCGTGCCGGAATCTGCGCCGCTGAAGCGGCTTAACTCTTCGAAGACAGCTACACGCTCATCGACGATTTTGCTTTGAAAGGTTGCGATGTGGATATTGATGCCTTGCGCCGCGAGTTCTGGTAGCACGGCGGCGGCCGCGTCCGAGATATATCTGTCGTCACCGCCATTAGTGCCGGCGATGTCATCTCCGTCCCAAAAGAGGACGAAGTCACTGACGTCCCTGAAGTTGCCTGGGATAGCGAATAGGTTTGTGGCGCGATCCTTGGCAAAAGCGTTCAGAGTTGTCAGCTGCTCAGACCCTTCCCAGTTGTTGATATCGAAAACTGTTTCGAGCTGGCCCTCGAGGTCTTTTGGTTTGCAAACGCGCTGACCGTTCACGGGTGCACCGCAGAAGGGAAGAAGCAGGTTGGCATCTCTCGCGCCGAAGCCAAACTTCGGGTCAAATAGCACTTGAATGGCCAGTTTGACGTCGGAAGACGACGTTCGAAGGCTGCCGCTCTGGTCAACGGCTACAAGGATCTTTCGGGCGCCCGAGATATCTCGGATCCCCAAGGGGTCGAGAAAAGTCTGCCACCCGGTCATTCGTGGATCGGCGAAGTTCTGAAACAACGTCCCGGAGTCGCCACCACCTACAAAAAGGAGTGACGGAGGGCTCGCATTTTGAGGGGTGCGCTTCAGCACCTCGAGCAGAATCTGTCCTTGCTCCGCCGTCAACGGCTCCGCAACAACCAGCATTCCCCACAATGCGAGGTTCTCGGCTGAAGATTGAATCAGTCCGTCGAGCTTGGCAGGATCGGCCATCCCGGCGAAGTCGAGGAAGACATCGGTCACATCGACGCTGCTGGCCTGGGCGAAGCGCTTGAAGTCGTTCCTGCTTTCAGCGCCCTCGTCTTTAGTTGTCCGTAGCAGGCCAAGGACCGGCTTTTCGACCCTGGTGACGGCCTTCAAGTGAACCAGCGTTTCACCAAATCGGTTGGTGACCACGATGCTGTGGGTCGTCACGCTCCCCATCGGCCCCGTCGCGAAAGTTCCATCGATATCAATGGAGTCACGCGGTGCGATCGATAGGGTTTGACCAGGCTTCGGGTCCGACTCGATCTCGAGGGTGTCCTTGCGGATCTTGAGCGTATTGACAGTGGCTGCATTGATGCCGCTGATGACCTGCAGTCCGGCGAGCTCTATGGCTCCACTGGTACGATTCTCTCCCGAGAACTGCACCTTGTAGTCCCCTCCATTAGCAGAAATCACTGTTGGCGCATCGAGACGTAAGTCCGGGATCAGCATGTCCCGGGGGATGCCTAGAGCCTCCTCGCTGACGAAGATGATGCGCTCCCTTAGTTCTGGTCGTTCCTGGAGCAGTTGCCGGTATGCGATTCTCGCTGCCGACACTGACCGAGTACGAGGAGTCAATATCAGGTAGATGTTGTCGCCGCCGGCTGTCTCCTGTCCGATCTCCGAAATGGCATCCTCGACTGTCAGCCCCGAGCTTTGCTCGACGGACGACTCCTCGGCGAGAAGCTGGCGTACGGTTTCAATCCCCCCGGGTCGGGCAAGCAACGCGACGTCCCCGACGGCTGCTTGTGAGACAACGGCGACGACGTTCTCTGACGGCTTGAGCAACTCCTCGGGGCAGTTGGTAGCCGATTTGCCTTCGATGCAACTGGAGACCTTCTCGATGACGTTGATGTCCGCCAGCGAGAAGTAGAGCCTGAGTTCGCGGCTCGGATGCAGAGCCTCGCTTACATTCAGAGCTAGCAACAGTGTGCTGACGGCCAGAAGGCTCAGCACGACCAGCGGCGTCGCTGCCAAGCGCCCGCGGCGGCGGCTGCGAACCAGCAAGACGACATTACCGGCGACGCAAAGCAGGGTGACCATCAGAGCGAGGATACTCACGTCACACTCTCCTGTTGCTTGATACGCGAGAAGCTGAGCATCAGTGGTCGCGCCAGTCCGATCCCGGCGGCCGCCGCAATTAGCAATAGCCCCAGYGACAGAAGAATTGGCCGCACGCTGTTGGCCGCGTTCGATGCCGGCCTTGGATCGGCCTCACCCAGTAGGGCCTTGACCAGCTGCTCCCATAGGGGCGCGTCAATCGGGGTCCAGCCGATAGTTTCTGTCGACGCAGAGGTGACGGCGTAGTCCTCGCGTGTAACCGGCGCCTGGCTCACCCCCTTGCCATTCGACCAAGCGATCGCGGCTGCCAGCACCAGGGTCGTCCGAAGTGCACGTCTTTGCGAATCCTGGAGCGAGGTGATGTCTTCCAGAGGAGGCAAATGAAGCTCCAGCCTAGGGCCCGCCATCCTGAGAACATCGTGGCAGTTTCCGCTCTCGCCTTGTGGGCTGGCGGTGACAATTGAACTTCGCTCCCCGCACGCCGGGGCGTCCTGATAGTTCGCTTGGTGTCCAGACAGTCTGGTTTTAGTTTCTGCCACGTAGTCAAGGACGTCCAACCGAACGCCTGGATCGGTCTTGGGCGTAATCGCTAGGTCCCAGAGCACGGGGGTAGAACCCCGATCGACTGCTGGAAGCAGCTTAATGTCAAAGCTTCCGGTTTCAGATGGGTTTCCATTGTCGTCCAGCAGCACGCTCACTGTAGCCGAACCATCCGTCTTTGCGATCTTGGCGGAGACCAGCGGTGAGATCGAAAGTTCGCCGCCAGCTGGCTCGAAGCCCGTATCTACCAGGGCCCTTAGGATCGCGGCTAGCTCCGGAGACGCGCTGAGCTGGAGTTGCCTGACACCCAAAAAGAGCGGCTGCCGTAACTGGATCTGTGCACCCTTGGCGCCGGGGAAGTTTACGCATACGAACCGTGGACCGGATGCCGGCAGGACGATCCGGATCTGGACGAACTGGGTCTGCTCGCGCTCGAACCTACCGGTGCTAAGAGTTCCAATCGCGGAAGGCGCGCCACCCAGGTTGACAGCTATTTCTGTTCCGGTCTGGTTGTCRCACTTCTCGTCGCCGTCATTTGTAAGGAATACGGAAGGTGGTGGGTTCAGCAGCTCAATCGCGGCTTCCGCTCGGACGAGGATGCTAAGGATGGGCCGAAGACCGGGATAGTGCGCGATCTCATAGGACTGCACGCTCATTGGACTGGTTTCGCCACCTGAGGATTCGCCGGCAACTTGTATCCAGGTCGACCCGAACCTATGCATGTCCAGCGCCCAGTTTTGCGGGGCGCCACGCCACGTACTGAGTACGACAAGTCGATCACCTGCTCGCCCGGACGCCTCGATTTCTTCAACGGACGTCTCGAGATTGGCAAGGATGAACGTGCCGAAATCTGGAGTGGATGAAGTGGCGCCCAAACCATCCTTGAACTGCTGGAGGAGCTGGTCTATCTCCAAAAGAACGGTAGTGTCCGGTGCGCTCGCAAGGCGTTCCACCGCTTCCCTGATGCTCGCGCTATCGCCGGGAATGTAGTGGAGGTCGCTCTCGGCGCCGCCTCCTTTTAGCCAGTTCTCACGCTGGGCGATCAGGTTTCGCGCAAGCGCGGCCCTGCCGTCGCCGCCGACATTCGGATTGTAGTCGACATAGATGTAAAGGCGTGTGCCGGCGACCGGGTTGAATGCCGCGAGCAAAAGAACCGTAATCCCGGCGGAGAGGAGGACGATCTTTAAGACGGCAGCGGCAAATGGGATCAGACTGCGCCCGAACATCCGCGCGTATGGCAGAGAAGGGAAGCCGAAGCGAATGAGGATCGCTGCGATGTAGAGCAGCGCGGCCCCTAGGATCCACTCCCGCCCAATCGTCGGATCAGTGAGCGAGAACCATCGCTGCGGAAGCAGCACGGCCAAGGCGACGCCGACTGCCAAAGCTACGATCGTGGCAGCAATTGCTGCGATCCGGATCGGCCAATCGGCTAGAAAGCTCCGCATCCTCGTCCCCTTTAGTTCATCTGATAGGGTGGCTTGTCCCGGGACTCGTTGTTGATGGCACCATTGGTGTCGTCGATTCCCGACGGATCTCGATTCTTGGCCCCTTGATCGAGGACATTTTTCCCACTAGGGTCGGGCGCCTTTGTATTTGGGTTCGTCGTCGAGCTGCCCGAGCCACCCGTTCCTTTGGGATCGCGCAGACTGATTGCCGGCATCGGGGTCTGATTTCCGAAGAAATCCTCCTTCAACTCGGTACTTTCACCTTGCTGGCCACCTTGCTGGCCGCCTTGGCCGCCTTGCTGTCCGCCTTGCTGGCCACCTTGTTGGCCGCCTTGGCCACCTTGGCCGCCTTGCTGGCCACCTTGTTGGCCGCCTTGGCCGCCTTGGCC
>NZ_JBFUKO010000120.1:0-11126 GCF_056400805.1 Aminobacter sp. P4_H6_2 | reverse complement strand
CGGAACGATAGCCCGGCGGGACGTTGAGGACGAAAGAAGACAGGACGTTGCCGGTGAAGTCGGCGGCGATGCGCTCGTAGACGATCGACGAGCCGTCGACGGAGAATCGGTTGCGTTCGGCCGAACGGGTCAGCCCGTCCTCCATGCTGGGCGTGGCGATGAAGTAATCCACACCTACATCGAGGCTACGTGCGATTTGGGCGAGCGTGCCAAGCGAAGGGGTGGCATGATCGCGCTCGACTTGGCTGAGGTAACCGACCGAAATGCCTGCGGCGTCACACAATTCCTGCAATGTCATCGACAGCTTGCGGCGGCGCGCACGGATTAGAGCGCCCACTTTGGGCTGCATCGACGCCGCGTTTTTGCTGGCCTCCGAGGACACGCTTTTTTGCTCCCATCAAAATTTTTTTGATCTAAGCAAAATTATTTGTATAGTCCAAGCGGAATTTTGAGCGACAGAAGACATCCGTGCCGCATCGCCGGCGCGCCAGAGGTGGTGGGAACAAAGACCGCGTGGCATCAGAAACCGACTCCGCCGTACAGGCGCTTCCAGCAGGGCCCGGCGGCTCGTCTCGCAATGCGCGGCACGCCTGGAAAACAGTGAAAGGCGTGCTGGGCTTCCTGGTCGCCATCGCGTTTACCTTTCTTGGCCTCCTTGCCATCACCTTCTTCATTGGCCGCGTCGTGCCGATCGATCCGGTGCTTGCCGTTGTCGGCGACCGCGCCCCGCGCGCCGTCTATGAAGCCGCCCGCATCGAAATGGGGCTCGACAAGCCGCTGATCGTCCAGTTCTTCCACTATGTCGGCAATGTCCTGACCGGCGACCTCGGCATGTCGGTCTCCACCGGCAAGCCCGTTGTCGAAGACCTCAAGCGGGTTTTCCCGGCAACGCTGGAGATGGCGACGCTTGGCATCATGATCGGCGTGCTGCTCGGTGTGCCGATGGGTGTCTACGCGGCAAGCCGCCAGGGCAGCCTGCTCGACCAGGTTATCCGCGTTGTCGGCCTGCTCGGTTATTCGATCCCGGCCTTCTGGCTCGGCCTTGTCGGCCTGGCGCTGTTTTACGCCAAGCTGCAGTGGGTTGGCGGACCTGGTCGGCTCGACATCTTTTATGATGGTATTGTCCCACCGGTCACCGGGCTCGTTCTGATCGACTCCCTGCTTGCCGGCGAAACCGAAATCTTCTTCAACGCCTTGACCCATATCGCGCTGCCGGCTGCGGTGCTCGGCTTCTTCAGCCTGGCCTACATCGCTCGCATGACGCGCTCCTTCATGCTTGACCAGTTGGCGCAAGAATATGTCACCACCGCCCGCGTCAAGGGTGTGTCGGAACGGCTTGTGCTGTGGCGCCACGCTTTCCGGCCGATCCTCGTGCCGCTCATCACCGTCATAGGCCTGTCCTACGCCGGCCTGCTCGAAGGTTCGGTGATGATCGAGACCGTGTTCTCCTGGCCCGGCATCGGTAACTATCTGACCACGGCTCTGCTCAATGCCGACATGAACGCCGTTCTGGGGTCCACGTTGGTCATCGGCGCTGTCTTCATCGGCATCAACAAGATTTCGGACGTGCTCTATCGCGTCCTCGACCCGAGGGCACGCTGATGGCGACGACACGTGATTGGCTTCTCGACGACTCGCCGTCCTCGCGGCTGCAGGCGCGGCTTGGCCGCAGCTATCGCCTGAGCCGCGCACTTTCCCGCAATCCGCTGGCCATGGTCGGCGCGATCATCGTTTTGACGCTTATCCTGGTGGCGTTGTTTGCGCCCTGGATCGCGACCCATTCGCCGATCGGCCAGGATCTCGCCATGCGGCTCAAGCCGCCGAGCTGGGAAAACTGGATGGGCACCGACGAGCTCGGTCGCGATATCTGGAGCCGCGTCGTCTATGGCGCGCGCATCACGCTGATGATCGTGGCGCTGGTTGCAGTGCTTGCAGCTCCAGTCGGGCTGATCATCGGTGCCGTCGCCGGCTATTTCGGCGGCTGGACCGACCGTTTCCTGATGGGCATCACCGACATCTTCCTGTCGATGCCCAAGCTGATCCTGGCGCTGGCTTTCGTCGCGGCGCTTGGACCCGGCATCCAGAACGCCATTATCGCCATCGCGATCGCCACCTGGCCGGGCTATGCCCGCATCGCCAGGGCCGAGACGCTGACGATCCGCAATTCGGAATTCGTCGCGGCGGTCGAGTTGCAGGGCGCGTCGTCGTTCCGCGTTATCGTCAACCACATCCTGCCGCTGTGTACGTCTTCTATGATCATCCGSGTCACCCTCGACATGGCCGGCATSATCCTGACCGCCGCAGGCCTCGGCTTCATCGGCCTCGGCGCTCAGCCGCCGCTTCCCGAGTGGGGCGCCATGATCTCGCGCGGCCGCTCCTTCATCCTCGACCAGTGGTGGGTGGCGACAATGCCCGGCTTTGCCATCGTCATCGTCAGCCTCGGCTTCTGCTTCTTGGGTGACGGCCTGCGCGATGTGCTTGATCCCAAGCATGGAGATCGGCAATGAGCGCCCTGCTTAAAATCCGCAATCTGAAGGTCACCTTTCCGACGGCCCGTGGCCCGGTCGACGTGGTCAAGGGCCTGTCGCTGACGCTTGGGCGCGAACGCCTCGGCATCRTTGGCGAGAGCGGCTCTGGCAAGTCGATGACCGGCCGCGCGATCCTGCGGCTCATCCGTTCGCCCGGCCGGGTCACCGCCGACGAAATGACTTTCAATGGCTCAGACCTTTTGTCGCTGTCTGAAAAGCAGATGCGCGCCGTTCGTGGCGCCCGCATTTCGATGGTCATGCAGGATCCGAAATTCTCGCTGAACCCGGTCATGACCATCGGCGCCCAGATCGCCGAGGCACTTCTGACCCATCAGAAGCTTGGCCGCGGCGACATCCGCAACCGCACGCTCGCCATGCTGGAAGCCGTGCGCATCAACGATCCCGAACGCGTGCTCGGGCTCTATCCGCACGAGGTTTCGGGCGGCATGGGCCAGCGCATCATGATCGCCATGATGCTGATCCCCGAGCCCGATCYGTTGATCGCTGACGAACCGACATCGGCGCTCGACGTCTCGGTGCAGGCCCAGGTGCTCGAGATCATCGACGACCTGGTCAAGCGCAAGGGCATGGGCCTGATCCTGATCAGCCACGACCTGGACCTCGTTTCGGCCTATTGCGACCGCATCCTGGTGATGCGCAGCGGCGAGGTGGTCGAGGAATGCGATGCCGGCGAGCTCAAGAACGCCAAGCATCCCTATACGCGCGGTTTGCTCGCCTCGATCCCGCGCATCGACGAGAGCCGCGACGAGCTTCCTGTCCTCGAACGTACTGGGGCTTCGACATGAGCGCGCTGGCGATCGACAATCTCGACATCTCCTACGGCGAGTCGAAGGTCACCCACGGCATCGGCTTCAACGTCGCCGAGGGCGAGAGCTTCGCTTTGGTCGGCGAGAGCGGCTCGGGCAAGACCACCGTGCTCAAGGCGATTGCCGGCATGGCCAAGAGCTGGACCGGCTCCATCTCGGTGTTCGGTGAGCCGCGCACGCACGGCATCGACCGTGGTTTCGCCAAGCAATGCCAGATGGTGTTCCAGGACCCATATGGCTCACTGCATCCGCGCAAGACGGTCGACGCGACGTTGAGCGAGCCGCTTGCCATCCATGGCATTGGCAATAGTGGTGAGCGCGTGGACGAAGTCATGCAGTCGGTCGGCCTCGACCGCCGCTTCCGCTTCCGCTTTCCGCACCAGCTGTCGGGCGGCCAGCGCCAGCGCGTGGCGATTGCCCGCGCGCTGATCCTCAAGCCCAAGATGCTTCTGCTCGACGAGCCGACTTCGGCGCTCGACGTATCGGTACAGGCGGAAATTCTTAACCTGCTCAAGCGCCTGCGCCGCGAGCAGGGGCTGACCTATCTGATGGTCACGCACAACCTGCCGGTCGTTTCGTTCCTGTGCGACCGCCTTGCCGTCATGCGCCACGGCCGTATCGTCGAGATCGCCGATGTCGACCAGCTCAAGCGTAGCGCGCTTGTCGATCCCTATTCGCGCGAACTGACCAAGTTCAGCGCGGCCCATCTCCAGAACTGAAATAGAGGTAAGTCATGACAGAAACCAATTTCGCCGAGGCGCTGGCCGCCTTCGATGCCGCCATTGCGACCACGACCGAAGTCGAGGGCGTGTGGAAGGCGCTTCAGGCCTTGGCCGACGTCGTTGTTGGCGCGAAGCTGTTCACGGTCATGAAGCTCGACTGGGCCAATGAGCTTTCGGGCCGCACCTACACCAGCCACCCCGACGCCTATCCGGTTTCCGGAACCAAGCCGATCAACCGCACGCACTGGTTCGACACGATCCACGTCCAGCGCAAGCCGTTCGTCGCCAATACGATCAAGGACATCGCCGACGTGTTCCCCGATCACGAGACGATCTGGTCGCTCGGCTGTGGCTCGGTCCTCAATTGGCCGGTCTTTGTCGGCGACACCATGCTCGGCACGGTCAACATGCTGCACGAAGAGCACTTCTACACGCCGCTGCGTGTCGAAGCGGCCAACCAGCTGTCGCTGGCAGCCAAGACCGCCTTCCTCGCTGTCGAGCACCTCGAACGCCGCTAAAACATGATCTGGCCGGGTCGCCTGGCGGCCCGGCCTTTTCACATTCCCACCACCAGCGCCCCTCCGGTGAGTCCAGCGCCTGCTGCAGCGAGCAAGAGCTTGTCGCCGCGGCGGAACGCTTCGGCCCGATGCGCGACCGACAGCGACAGCGGGATGGTGGCGGCTGATGAATTGCCATAGTCGGCGATCGTCTTGACGATGCGCTGGTCCTCGATGCCAAGCGACTTGCCGACAGCGTTGAAGATGCGGGCATTGGCCTGGTGCGGCACGAAGCGGGCGATGTCTCCAGCGCCCAGCTTTGCCCCAGTAAGCGCCTCTGCCGAGCAGCGGCTCATCATCTCCACCGCCTTGACGAAAACCTCGCGGCCATTGGCGATGGTCATGCGTGTTTCGGCGATGTCCAGCTCGTCTGAAAACGGCCGGCTGCTGCCGCCGGACGGAATCTGGATCAGGCCGTAGCCCGAACCGTCCGACGCCACCGAAGCGCCGAGAATGCCCTTTTCAGGATCGTCCGACGGGCCAAGTACGACCGCACCCGCCGCGTCAGCGAACAGCACAGCGCTTGCGCGCTCGGCCGGGTTGATGCGGCGGCTCAGGATGTTGGCGGCAATGACGAGTGCCGGCTTGTTGTGCAGGCGCACGAACCCGTCGGCGAAGGTCATGGCATAGATGAAGCCGGCGCAGGCGCCGGCAAGGTCGACACCGCCGGCACCGTTGAGGCTGAGCTTGTGTGCAACCAGCGGGGCGCTGGGCGGCAACAGATGATCGGGCGTGGATGTCGCGAGCAGCAACAGCCCGACCTCGGTGCGGTCGATGCCAGCGGCTTCGAGCGCCATGTCGCCGGCCTTGGCCGCCAGATCAGATAGCGTGTCGTGGGGCTCGGCCCAATAACGCGAGCGGATGCCGGTGCGCCCTTCGATCCAGCCAGATTCCAGTCCGAGACTGGCCTCGATCTCGGCGTTCGGCACCTTTCGCGAGGGAACATGGTGGCCGAAGCCGAGGATGCGCGCCGAACGGATCACCCGGCGCGTCCCACGAGGTCGGCGGCTTCATCRACGGCATCGTAGAGCTGGTCGAGTTCGCCAGAGGCCACGCAGTAGGGCGGCAGCACATAGATGACATTGCCGAGCGGCCTGACCAAAAGCCCGCGTTCGAGGAAGAATGCCCGGAGTTTCGGCCCGACCTCGGCGAGATAACCGGCCTTGCCGACGCGCAGGTCGAGTGCCGCAATCGTGCCCGTCGTGCGCACGTTTTCGAAGCGGTCGTCGTTGCGGAACCGCGACAGCTTTTCCGCCTGCATACGCGACAGATCGGCGACGCGCTCGGCCACCGGCTCATCGCGCCATATCGAGACATTGGCGAGTGCCGCGGCACAGGCGATGGGGTTGGCGGTGTAGGAACTCGAATGGAAGAAGGTCTTGGCGCGGTCTTGTGAAARATGCGCGCGAAAGACGGCGTCGGTGGCGAGCGTCGCGGCGAGCGGCAGAGAGCCGCCGGTCAGGCCCTTGGACGTGCACAATATGTCGGGCGCAATACCGGCCTGCTCGCAGGCGAASAWSGTGCCGGTGCGGCCSCAGCCGGTSATCACCTCGTCGGCGATGACAAGCGTGCCGGATTTCTCTGCGATGCGCTTGAGTTCGGTCAGCGCCCATGCCGGATACATCAGCATGCCTCCGGCGCCGAGCACCAGCGGCTCCGCAATCAGCGCAGCTGCCTTGCCGTCCCGCGTTAGTGCCTCGAAGCGGTCGAGTGTTTCCTGCTCGCGGCCCGGCGTGGGGAAGGGGATGGTGTCGACCTCAAACAGCAGCGGGTCGTAGGCGGCGTTGAACACCCCGCGCGCGCCCACGCTCATCGTGCCGATCGTATCGCCGTGATAGCTGTGTTCCATGACGACGATGCGCGAGCGCGCCGCGCCGTTGTTGCGGTGGAAGCCGAGCGCCATCTTCAAAGCCACCTCGACGCTGGTTGAGCCGCTGTCGGAATAAAACACCCAGTCGAGCCCGGCGGGCGCCATTTCAACCAGCGCTGATGCGAGCAGTTCGGCTGGTTCATGGCTCAGCCCGGCGAAAATCACCTGGTCGAGCGTTTCCGTTGCCGTGCGGATTGCCGAAACAATCTTTGGGTGCCGGTGGCCGTGAGTGATGACCCACCAGGACGAGATCGCATCGAGGATGCGCTTGCCGCCAGCGGTCTCGACAAAGGCACCCTCGGCGCGCGCGATGGTCGGCGGCACAGGCTCGGTGGCGTGCTGGGTGAAAGGGTGCCAGACAGCGGAACGGCTCATTGCTGAGGCTCCAGGAAATCTGTGGCGTTGAACGAAGCACGCATGGCAGCGGCGAGCGATTCCGGTGTCAGTGGATCGAGGCGAGGCAGGCGACCCAGCACGCGGACCTTGCCCATCTCCGCAATGGTCCGCTGCGTGTCCGGCATCTCGTCGCCGATGAAGGCGACGCCGAGCAGTGGGATCGAACGGCTGCGCAGCGCTTCGATCGACAAAAGCGTGTGGTTGATCGTGCCGAGCCCGGTACGGGCGCAAAGCACTACCGGCGCTTGCCAGCGGGCAAAGACGTCGATGTAGAGCGCTTGCCTGTTGATAGGGACCATTAGTCCACCGGCGCCTTCGACGATGAGGGGGCTTTGGGTGACTGGCAATGCGAGCTTGCCGATGTCGATCTCCACGCCGTCCAGTTCGGCGGCGCGATGCGGCGAAAGCGGCGCGTTGAGGCAATACGCCTCGGGCAGGATGCGCTCGGCCGGTAGGCCGCAAAGCCGCGCCACGATCTCGCTGTCGGTCTCGTCTTCGATGCCCGATTGCACCGGCTTCCAGTAGGTGCCGTCGAGCAGGCCGGCGAGCCCGGCCGAAAACACAGTCTTGCCGATGCCGGTGTCGGTGCCGGTGACGACGATGGCGTTGTTCATTGCTTCCATTCCTCGGCAAGCGCGTCGAATAGCGCGACGACATCCGCCTCATCGATATTCAAGGTAAGCGAGACCCTGAGCCGCGCCGTGCCTTCGGGCACAGTCGGGGGCCGGATGCCGCGCACGTCGAAGCCGCGTTGCTGAAGCGCTTCGGCCAGCGCCATGGCGCGTCCGTTGTCGCCGACGATGATCGGCAAGATCTGCGAGCCGCTTGGCTTGAGKCCGATTGCCTCGGTCCTCGCACCAGCCAACGCGACAAGCCGGGCAAGCTTTTCACGCCGCTCAGGCTCGTCGGCGAGGATATCGAGCGCTTCCATTGCAGCGACCGCCATCAGCGGTGAGGGTGCGGTGGCGTAGATGAAGGGTCGGCAGCGGTTGACGATGTAGCCTGCGAGCGTCGCTGGCGCGGTGACGAGAGCTCCTGAGCCGCCCAGCGCCTTGCCGCATGTGTGCAGCACAATGACGTTGTCGCGGCCTTCGAGATTATACGCCAATCCGCGGCCGTCAGGCCCGTAGACGCCGGTCGCATGCGCCTCGTCGACGAACAGGAAAGCGTCGTTCCGATCGGCAATGGCCAGCAGGTCGCTCAGCGGAGCGACGTCGCCATCCATGCTGTATAGGCTCTCGGCAACGATCCAGGCACGGCCAATCCCGCCGCTGGCGCGCCAGGTGCGAATGGCGGTGTCGACTGCTTCAGGATCATTGTGCGCGGCCTCCACCATTTCGGCGCGCCCGGCGCGTGCACCTTCATGGGCGCTGRCATGAATCAGCTCATCGAGCACGACCAGGTCGCCCTTTTGCGGCAGGGTCGTCAGCACGGCGAAATTGGCGATGTAGCCGCCGCCGAAAAGCAGCGCGCGTTCGGTGCCGAAGAAGCTCGCCGCCTTGGCCTCCAGCGCCTCATGCTCCGGGTCGTTGCCGCGCAACAGCCGCGAGCCGGTGGCGCCGACAGGCGTGCCGTTGGCAAGGGCGGTTGCGACCGCATCAGCCAAACGTTTCGACCCGGCGAGGCCTATGTAATCGTTCGAGGCGAAATCGAGCCCGGCGCGGGCGCTGAGCGTCCGCAGCCGGCTCTTTCGGGCCAGCCCGCGCAGGCTGGTCTCGTAGCGGTCGAGCAAGGCTCGCCCGCTCACTGGGCGCCGCGCTCCATCGGCTCGATGCCGAGACGGCGGAAAAGTGCGCTGTCCTTGTCTTCCCCAGGGTTTTCGGCGGTCAGAAGCGTGTCGCCGACAAAGATCGAGTTCGCCCCGGCAAAGAAGCACAGCGCCTGCATTTCATCGCTCATCGCTGTGCGGCCGGCCGACAGGCGCACATGCGACTTCGGCATCATGATGCGGGCAAGGGCTATGGTGCGGACGAATTCGATCGGCTCGATGGGCGCGGCTTCGGCGAGCGGGGTGCCGTCGATCGGGATCAGCATGTTGATCGGCACGCTGTCGGGATGCTCCGGCAGATTGGCAAGCGTCACCAGCATGTCGACGCGGTCGAGCGCCTGCTCGCCCATGCCGACGATGCCRCCGCAGCAGACCTTGATGCCGCTGTCGCGAACATTGGCCAGCGTATCGAGCCGGTCGGCGAAGCTGCGCGTCGAAATGATCTCGTTATAGTAGCGTTCCGACGTGTCGATGTTGTGATTGTAGTAGTCGAGACCGGCGCGCTTCAATTGCCGGGCCTGGTCGAGATCGAGCATGCCGAGCGTCATGCAGGTCTCCATGCCGAGCGCCTTGACGCCCTCGACCATGGCCACCACGGCATCCATGTCGCGCGCCTTGGGGCTGCGCCACGCCGCACCCATGCAATAGCGCGTCGCACCCGCATCGCGCGCCTTCTTGGCCTCGGCGAGAACGCGCTGCACTTCCATCAGCTTGGAGGCCTTGAGGCCGGATTCGTGATGCGCCGACTGGCTGCAATAGCCGCAATCCTCGGGGCAGCCGCCGGTCTTGATGGAAAGCAGTCGCGAAAGCTGGACGCGATTGGGGTCGAAATTCTGCCGGTGCACCGTCTGCGCACGGAAGAGCAGGTCGTTGAAGGGCGAATCATAGATCGCCCGTGCCTCCTCAAGCGTCCAGGCCGGGCGCATGCCGTTGAGCTGTTGCGAAGTCCCGTTCAAGTGCATTTCGGCCGTCATGCGGTCTCCATCGCCTGCGTTGCTTCCCCACCGGGGCGGGACAATTGCCCCGATCAGCCGATCGTGTCCAGCCCAATGTCCAGGATCGGCGCGCTGTGGGTCAGCCAGCCGATCGAAATCAGGTCGACGCCGGTGGCGGCGATGGCCGGTGCTGTGGCCGGCGTGACACGGCCGGATGCTTCGGTGATGGCGCGTCCGCCGACCATGTCCACCGCGCGGGAAAGTTGCTCGGTGGTCATGTTGTCGAGCAGCACCGCATCGACACCGAGCGCCAGCGCTTCGTCCAATTGGTCGAGCGTGTCGACCTCGGCCTCGATCTTCACCAGATGGCCGACACCGGCCCTGGCGCGCTCGATCGCCTGTTTCACGCCGCCTGATATGGCTATGTGGTTGTCCTTGATCAGCACGGCGTCGTCGAGGCCGAAACGGTGGTTGGAGCCGCCTCCGGCACGCACGGCGTATTTTTCGAGCGCGCGCAGGCCGGGCGTGGTCTTGCGCGTGCACACGATGCTCGCCTTGTGGTCGCGCACGGCCTCCACAATCGCCGCCGTCGCGCTAGCGATGCCGCTGAGATGACAGAGGAAGTTGAGCGCAACGCGCTCGGCGGTCAGAAGGCCGCGTGCTGGGCCGCTCAGCGTGGCGATGGTTTCGCCTGCTGCGATCGCACTGCCGTCTGGTTTTGCCACTTTCATCTCGATGGCTGGATCGATCAGGCGAAAGGCAAGTGCGGCAAGATCGAGTCCGGCAACGAAGCCGGGCTGGCGCGCGGCGAGCACAACCGTCGCTCGCAGGTCGGCAGGCACGATGGCGTCGGTGGTGAGGTCGCCGGCGCGGCCGAGATCTTCGAGCAAAGCGGCGCGAACCAGTGGTTCCAGCATGATCTGGGGCAGGGGTGTCAGGGTCATTTCAGGCGCTCCGGGCAAGCGGTGTGGCAGCGAGTTCGACAGCCGCTTTGAGTGCGGAATCAAGGGTGATTTTAGAACGGCGTCCAACAGTGTTGTTGGGAGGGAAATCCGTCCGGCAATGGGCGCCACGGCTTTCCTCGCGCTGGAGCGCTGAGACAACCATCATCAGCCCCACTATTGCCGGATCGGAGGCGGCGGAACTGCGCGTAGCAAGTGGCAGCAACGCGGAGGCCGCCCCGCGCAGTCCGTCGCCGTCGCGCAGGACGCCCAGAGCAGATGAAACGATGTTGCGCACCAGCGATGGATCGGAACGCACCGGTATAGCGGTGTTTGCCAGGAATTTCCGGCTATCAGCGGCAACACCTGCCACACTCCTAGCGATCCAACTTGCCGTCACCACTGCCTCTGTCAGCGAGTTGCTGGCGAGCCTGTTGGCGCCGTGCAGCCCGGTCGAGGCGACCTCGCCGCAGGCCCAAAGGCCAGCCACCGAAGTGCGGCCCTCTGCGTCCACGGCAACGCCGCCCATGTGGTAGTGCGCCGCCGGGCGTACCGGGATTGGCTGAACCGCAGGGTTGATGC
>NZ_JBFUKO010000119.1:0-11131 GCF_056400805.1 Aminobacter sp. P4_H6_2 | reverse complement strand
AACCAGCCGTTCGCGCCATTCAGCCATTCCTCCCGAATGGCATAATTAATAAAACGAACGTTTAATTAATTCAAGGGGCGTCGATGACGATTGTGGGTGAGGGCGGCGCGGGCTCTGCCGCGCCGCCGATCAATTCAGGCTTTGTGTGCCGGTTCAGCCGCGCGCGGCGGCAATTGCGCCGGGCAATTCCTCGGCGAAAATGTCGATCTCGTGGTCGAGCCCGACGCTCACCCTGATGCAGCGGTTGAGCACCGGCGCCATCGGCTTGCGGATGAAGACATCCCGGGCCAGCAGGTTACGCATCACTGAAAGTGCGAAAGCAGCATCGCTACCGCAGTCGATGGTCACGAAGTTTGTCGCCGAGGGCAGGGGCTTGAGCCCGTTGTCGCGGGCGATTGTGGCGATGCGCTCACGCCCGGCCGCCACCTTGGCGACCACATCGGCCAGATAGGCCTGGTCGGCGAGCGCTTCTTCGCCGGCGATCTGCGCCATGCGGCTCACGCCATAATGGTTGCGCACTTTTTCGAAGCTGGCGATCACCTCGGCATCGCCGAAGGCATAACCGCAACGGATGCCGGCAAGCCCATAGGCCTTGGAGAAGGTGCGCATGCGCACGACATTTGGCCGCGAGACATCGATCGGCGGTAGCGCCGAAGCAGGTGCCGTCTCGCCATAGGCTTCGTCGAGAATCAGCGTCGTCGTCTCAGGCAGTGCTTCGATGAAGCGCAGGATGTCATTCGTTTCCCACCAGCTGCCCATCGGATTGTCCGGGTTGGACAGGTAGACGATAGGCGCGTTTTCGCGCTTGACCGCGTCGAGCAGGCCCTGAAGGTCTTCCATGTCGTTTTGGTAGGGCACCGGCACCACACGGGCGCCGACGCTGGCGACATGGAAATTGAAGGTCGGATAAGCACCGAGCGAGGTCACCACCGGGTCGCCCTCGGCAGCATACATGCGCACGACAAGATTGAGCAGGCCGTCTATGCCTTCGCCGACCACGACATTGTCCGCACCGAGCCCGAGGTGACGCGCAAGTGCGACCTTGAGATCGTAATTATCTGGATCGCAGTATTTCCACATGTCGGCTGCGACGTCCTGCATGCGCGCAACGACGCGCGGCGAGGGGCCGAAGCCGCTTTCATTTGCGCCCATGCGCGCCCTGAACGGCCTGCCGCGCTCGCGTTCCTGAGCCTCGGGCCCAACGAAGGGCACGGTGACGGGCAGGGCGCGGATGACGGGGGTCAGAAGCGGGCGTGTGGTCATGGCAGCATACTCATTGGCGATCCGGCCCGAGCCGGGTGCGGAAATCTCGAAAGACTCGGGCTATACGACAAAATGGGCAGGGCAGCATGCGGTTTGTTGCTGTGGTTTGCCCTACCTGACCAATGTTGCGCGAACTGACGGGCAATGCGTGCCGACACCAGCGCCTTTCAGTCGCTTGGCGCGCCGTGCCCTTTGGCTGTCGCGCCTTTGAGGTGGATCCAGCGTCAGTGACGTTCCAGCACCACCACGCAGCGGTCGAGGTCGTTGGTCGCCAGATGCGCATAACGCATCGTCATCGTCAGCGTCTGGTGGCCGAGCCACATCTGTACGCGACGAATATCGATGCCACCTTGTACCAGACGTGACGCACAGGTGTGGCGCAGGATGTGCGGCACCACCTGATCGTCGGCGGCGAGGCCCACTTCGGCCTTGGCATCATTCCATATCGCGCGAAACTGCGGCTGTGTCAGCATGGCGAACGGCCCCTTCGGGCGCGGTCCGCGCTCAGGCGGCCACTTTGCGGTTTCCCTGGCGCGCACAGTCAGCGGAATGGTGCGGCTGCGTCCGGATTTAGTGATCCAGAAGCTGACGCGCGTGTCCTGAATGTCGTTCCAGATCAGCCCGAGCGCTTCGCCTAGCCGGCAGCCTGTATCGACCAGGAACACCGAGAGCCGGTAAGCATCTTCACTGCGCGCCTTGATGGCGGCAAAGAGCCTGTCCTCTTCCTCGGGCTCGAGAAAGCGGATTCGTCCCGCCCGCTCCTTCTGGCGGCGGAACTCTGGCAGGCTGTGGACATCTCCCATCTTATAGGCCTTGCGCAGTAGTTTGCTCAATGCGGCCATCTTTCGATTGATGGTCGCGTTGCTGTTACCGCGTTGGCGCAGGGAGCCTATCAGGCCGTCGAGTGCCTCTTGGGAAAAAGCGCTGAAGCGCTCGCCCAGAAGAATCTCGTCGATCTCACCGAGGAAGGAGCTGACGTTGTATTTGTGTCTTCCGTCGTCCCATAGAATGTCTTTGTAGGACGCAAAAAGCTCTAAAACCCTAAATGACTTTACTTCTTTAATAGTATTAAAACTGTAAGTTACCTTGCAATTCGTCATCAGGGCGGCAGAATGATGGCCGCTCACAATATGGTCCTTTGAAGTTGCTTTCTTCATAAATCTTCCGGCAACCCTTCGACGAAAAGCAGCTAACGCTACTCCACGACGGGGTGGCCGGCAAGCCGACGACAGTTCTCATACAATTCTTGGCAATCCGGCAGGGCAATGATTCCGGCTTCGGATCGTACTTGCCTACAACGCCCTTCCATCTCCTTTGGTCGGTTCGATGTCCCGACGCTGCCGCCGGTAGAAAAACGGCCCGGGTCTCTCGCGAAGCCCGGGCCGCCTTTTTTGCTTACAACGTCAGCAGATTAGAACGCAGCGTCGAGGCGGAGGAAGCCGTTGAAGCCACCGCCTTGGCCGAAGTCGTCGAAGGTGTCGCCAGCGAAGTAGTTGAGGGCGAGCTTGGCATCGAGGTTCTCGACGATGTTGTAGTCGATGACTGCGCCGAGCGAGTAGTCGTTAGCACCGTCAGCCGGGATGCCGTTCTGGTTGTCGTCGTGACCATCAGCGAAGTACTGACCGCCGAAGCCGACTGCCAGCTTCTGGTTGACCTGGTACTTCAGGTAGCCAGCGATCGTCCAGGTGTAGCCATGGTAAGGACCAGCTCCTTGCAGGACTTCGGTGCCGCCGATAGCGTTGACGGACCAGAAGGTCGGGGCCGACTCGTAGCCTGCGAGAACCTGCAGGGTGAGGGCGTCGGTCGCCTTGAAGTTGCCGATCGCCTTGAGAGCGAAGCCTTCGTAGGCATTGTCATAACCAGCATACAGGTTGAGCGAACCCCAGCCCTGCGTGATGGCAACCTTACCGGTGATCAGCGGGACGTAGTCGAAGTTGCTCGACTCTTCTTCCAGGCCGAGCGACACAGCGATGCCGTTGCCGGCGTCGAAGGTGTAGCGGATCTGGTTGATGCGGTCGCCGCCGCCCGAGTCGAACTCGCCATCGAGATCGCCATCGAACAGGGTGTCGGTGTGACCGACGAGCAGGCCGCCGAGCTCGAAGTAGGCGTGACGGAGGGCCGTGCCGGATTCGCCATTCACGCCGTTCCAGACGTCAAACTGCTCGCCGGTATCCGGGTCGGTCTCAGTGGACCAGCCACCGTTGTTCTGGGTGGAAGCCTGGAACTCGATGTAGCGGCGGAACGTGCCGTATTCGGTTTCCGAACGAGCATCGAGCTTCAGGCGCATAAGTGCCTGCTTGCTCCAGCCGTCGTCGAGAGCGTGCTCGGCAGCGTTGATCTGGTAACGAACGAGGCCGCCGATCTTGAGGCAGGTCTCGGTGCCGGGGATGTAGTAGAAGCCCGCGCCGTAAACGTCGCAGATGCGGACGTATTCCATTGGTTCCGGCTCAGCGACGACGACAGCGTCGGCCGCACGAGCGCCGGAGACTGCGAGCAGAGCCGCAGCGGAGCCGAGAAGAAGGCTCTTAATGTTCATTTTCTGACCTCCAGTCAGAATCGCGACCGAAAGCCGAAAAACGCGTCAGTAGAGACGTGGAAACGGAAACGCGTCGCCGGCAATTGGATCGCAAGCGTTTGAAATATTTGGCGATTTTAGATTTCTCTGGAGGTGGCAGCCTGAGGCTGGCGGAGAGGATGGGATTCGAACCCACGAGAAGCTTTTGACCTCTACTCCCTTAGCAGGGGAGCGCCTTCGACCACTCGGCCACCTCTCCGTTGCGCCGCTGGATAAAGAAAAGGAGCGGCACAATCAACAAGCCTTTGCGACAATCTACATAAAAAGCGTCGCCTGGTGGTCGCAGCCAACGAATCGTCGGTGTCTGTGAGGCGCCAATGGACGCTCGATCATTCACGACTCGTCGCCACGACATCTAGGGTAGATGCGTTGCGGAGCGTGAAAGCCGCCGTCAAATGGCGCCATATCTTAATGACTTCTTTATGGGGGGCATCAAATCGTGTCTTTTGTGCAACAACGCCTGGCGATAGCACGCCGAGAGCCCCTTGCGGATTGCGTTGGTTGTTGAACCGCAGCGGCTCATGGGTAATGTCGGTGTTGAAGAGGGAGCGCGGTGCGCATCTTTTTCAAACGGGGATGGGGCAGGGAACGCTGTCCTTCAGCAAAAAATACCCAGACCCTCTTATGAAACTTTTGACTGGAGGTCAGAAAATGAACATTAAGAGCCTTCTTCTCGGCTCCGCTGCGGCTCTGCTCGCAGTCTCCGGCGCTCGTGCGGCCGACGCTGTCGTCGTCGCTGAGCCGGAACCAATGGAATACGTCCGCATCTGCGACGTTTACGGCGCGGGCTTCTACTACATCCCCGGCACCGAGACCTGCCTCAAGATCGGCGGCCTCGTTCGTTACGAGATCTTCGGTGCTTCGAACATCCGTGAAGACGGCTGGAACAAGAATGCCCTGGCCCGTCTGAAGTTCGATGCTCGTTCGGAAACCGAATACGGCACGTTCCGTCGTTACATCGAGTTCCAGGCGAGCATCCAGGGCAATGGCGGCTGGACCAACACTCAGAATGCGACCGGGACCTTGCCTGAGGGTGAGCCGGGCGACTTCTGGCGCGGTATTAAGGGCGAAAGCGGCACGGCTCTCCGTCATGCCTACTTTGAGCTCGGCGGCCTGCTCGTCGGTCACACCGACACCCTGTTCGACGGCGACCTCGACGGCGAGTTCGATTCGGGCGGCGGTGCGCGTGTCAACCAGATCCGCTACACCTTCGACGCCGGCAACGGCATTGCAGTGTCGCTCGGCCTGGAAGAAGAGTCCGACAACTTCGACTACGTCCCGCTGGTCGTCGGCAAGGTCGCCATCACGCAGGGCTGGGGTTCGCTCAACCTGTACGGCGGCTATGATGATGCCTACGGCGAATTCGCTCTCAAGGCGATCGGCAACTTCAAGGCAACCGACGCTCTGACCCTGCAGGTCCTCGCAGGCTACGAGTCGGGCCCGACCTTCTGGTCCATCAACCCCACCGGTTCGGTCAATGAGTTCCAGGGCGGCGAGTATGTCGGCTACGCTTGGACGATCGCTGGTTACCTGAAGTACCAGGTCAACGAGAAGCTGGCAGTCGGCTTCGGCGGTCAGTACTTCGGCGATGCGCACGATGACAACCTCGGCAACTTCACCCAGGGCGGCAACAACGACTACTCGGTCGGTGCGGTCATCGACTACAACATCGTCGAGAACCTCGATGCCAAGCTCGCTCTCAACTATTTCGACGGCGACACCTTCGACCAGCGCAATGGCGGCGGCTTCAGCGGCTTCCTGCGTCTCGACGCAGCATTCTAATCAGCTCTAGAGCTGATCTGAGGAAAACCCGGCGGGCAACCGCCGGGTTTTTTCGTTTTGGACGGCCTATGATTGCAGGGGTGCCAAGTGTCGCGCCGCCAAGCATCTTGGCGTCGTCGTCCTGACCAATCGCGCAAGGCGTTTTGCGGTATCTGGTACTGAAGTAAGTAGGTTGCTCAGTCTTCGCCCGCGGCCGAGTTCGCCTAAGCGTCCGCTCTGCGCAAGAAGTTGGCGATTCTTGCGGGCAACACCCCCGTCTCCAGAAACGGTGCGTGGCCTTGGCCCTCGACCGTGACCGATTCTAGCCCCGGATGGCGCTGGTGCATTTCCTCGACGGTTGCAACTGACAACAGCCGTGAGTTCGCACCGCGGATCGCGAGCATGGGCACTGACGCGAGTGCTTCGAATTGCGGCCACAAATCCGGCAGGGGCTGGGTGAGGTCCATCGCCAGCACGGTATTGACCAGTGCTGGATCGAAGTCGGCGACCGGCTTTCCATCCTCGCTGCGATAGATGGCGCCGACGAACCGCTGCCAGTCGGCTTCCGTCAGCGCGGGAAACGAACCGCCGTGGACGGCTTTTTGAATTCGCACCGCATCAGTGAAGTCCGCCGGGCGAGGCGCGTTCTCCAGATATGAGCGAATATGGGCAAGCCCAACCGGCTCAATGACCGGGCCGATGTCATTGAGCACGACGGCCTTGATCAGGGCAGGGCGCATGGCGGCTAACACATGGATGATCAACCCGCCGCGCGAAGTGCCGATGAAGGCTGCTTGATCGACGTTGAGCGCATCAAGGCCAGCGATGACATCGGCCGCCTCTATGCCGACATTGTAGTTCTGCCAGTTCGGGTCGTGGGCCGATTGGCCACGACCGCGATAGTCGAAGCATATGATTCGGCGCGGTTTTTCGAGTTCGTTGGCGAGATGAAGCGCAAGCTCGTGAAAATCGCGGGCGTTGCGGGTGAGGCCGGGCAGGCACACGACCGGCAGGCCAGGATTGCCGGCTCCATAGAGCCGCGCGTGCAGCTTCAGGCCGTCCTGCGACGCATAAAAGAAGTCCGAAAAGCCGTCTTCGTTGACCATCGCGCCGCTTCTCCCCCATGCAACGCTCGTCGTGTCGCCTCGACTAGTTACCGAGGCGGCCGCGAGAGGTCAAACGTGGGCACCGCCTCAGCGGCCGTTCACCAGGTCGCCATTGATGTCGTAGCTGCCCGAAAGGCGCATCTTGTAGACCTGATAGTTCTCCATGACGCGCTGGACGTAGCTGCGGGTCTCGGAGAACGGGATGCGTTCGATCCAGTCGACGACGGTKTCGAGATCCTTGCCGCGCGGGTCGCCATATCTAGCGATCCACTGGTCCGCCCGACGCGGTCCGGCGTTGTAGCCGGCGAAGGTCAAAATGTAGGATCCATTGAAGCGGCTGAGCTGCTGGCCAAGGAAAGTCGCGCCCAAGGTGGCAWTGTAGGCGGCATCGGTGGTGAGGCGATCTTGCGAATAGGCCATGCCGGCCTTCTTCGCCAAGTCCTTGGCGGTGCCCGGCATCAATTGCAACAGCCCGCGCGCGCCGGCACCCGAGACGGCCGAAACCTTGAACTCGCTCTCCTGGCGCGCAATCGCGTAGGCCAATGCCTTGCCTGAACCTGAAATATTGGCCGAGGCGGGGATGACGCCGATCGGATGCGACAGCGCACCAATGTCGAGGCCGCGCTGTGCAGCGATCTTGCCGACGCGCAGCGCCAGATAGTGATTGCCTTGCTTTTCCGCCATAACGGCCAGAAGCGCCAGTTCGCCCGGGCTGTTCAACTGCGCGGCGAGGTCGCGGTAAAGCATCTCGGCGTAGGGCGCGTAACCCGAGCCTTCCAGCCGCGTGATCGCGCTGACCGCCTCGCGTTGCGAAAATGCCTGGCGATCGGCGGCGGTCGGCGTGGGATAGGCAACGTTGAGCGCCTGGCGGCCGATTCGTTCGGCGGCAAGCTGGCCGTAGAAGGTCGTGCCGTAGGTCGCGGCGCGCGCATAATAATCCTTCGCAGTGCCTGGTCCGCCGGCTTCGGCGGCGCGGCCAAGCCAATAATAGGCGCGCGACAGCGAGATCGGGCTGCCGGCTATCGTGGCGATGCGCTCAAAGTGACCCGAAGCAAGCTTGGCGTCGTTGAGGCCGCGCAGCGCATACCAGCCGGCATGGAATTCTGCATCGGCGGCATTGGTCGCACTTTCCGCCGAATGCGCGGCGGCGATCCGGTAGGCACTCTTGACGTCGCCCTCATCGAGCAATTCGCGCGACAACACGCGACGTTCCATCCACCAGGCGTCGGGATCGACAAGTGCCGCGCGGTCCTTCGGGGCCTTGAGCATAACGGCAGCGGCGTCGGCGAACTTCTCCTGCTTGCGCAGATAGCGCGACTTGGCAAAGAAATAAGCCGCCGAACGCTGGTTTACCGGTACGGCTTCGAGCAGCGCCGGTGCCTTCTTGTCGCCCTTGATCACAGCAATCCAGGCGTCGGCGAGGGCCTTGGCGCCAGCAAGGTCGGCGATGCGGACGGCCGAATTCACCCTGTCGGCATAAAGCATCTTTTCCATGCGGATGCGGTGGTCGGCGGCCGGGATGAGGCTGCCGAACTCCTTGATGACAGCCGCTTCGTCCTTGGGCTCCAGCTTTTCGTTGCGCCAATAAGGCTGAAGCACGGCCAGCGCCGCCTTGGGATTGCCGAGTGCCATCTGGGCACGGGCGAGCAGCAAAGCACCTTCGATCGTTTGCGGCTCACTGCCGGCGAAGGCTGAAACGACGATGTTGGGGCCTGGGTTTTCGCGCGCCATGGCGCGTTCGCTGTTGCGGCGAAGCGTGGCGAGGCCCGGCCATCCGGGCAGGGCCTGCGCTGCTGCGGCAATGTCGGCACTCGGCACCTTGTCGCCGCCATTGATGGCGATCGCCCACATCAGGATGTGGCGGTCGAGCGCGGTCGCGGGCAGGGCATCGCGGATGGTCCGCGCCTGCGCCAGATCGCCGCTCGAAAGCGCGTTGAGCCCGTTCTTCAATTGATCGATGGTGCCGAAGGCCGCACGCACGGCATCGCCCTTGCCGATGCTGGCAAAGGGAAGCGCTGACGTCGCCTGCGGGTCAAGGCTCGAACTGCCGGCGGGGACGGGGGCCAGGGCAATGAAGGCGCTCAAAAGCGCTATATGATGCGGCCTGGCAGCCGGAATGATCCTGGTCATTCCATATCCTTGCAGGTGACAGTCTAAGGCGTATGTCGCGAGCCTAGGTTGATCTGGTGAAGAGCGGGTTAATGAAAGGTTAGCGCGGTCGTTCAATTCCAAGCCATATAAGCACCGGTCACACTTGCCGCAAATTGGTGTCGAGACTATGGTGCGCGGCCCTGCTTTCGGCTAGAAAGCCGGCAACATCAAAAAGACCGCGAAACCGTAGGGTTCCTGGAGTTGGACGACATGCTGAGAGGCTCACTTACCGCGCTCGTGACACCATTCGACAAGAATGGCCGTCTCGACGAGAAAGCCTTTCGTGAACTCGTCGAATGGCAGATTTCAGAGGGCACCACTGGCCTTGTGCCGGTCGGCACCACGGGCGAGTCGCCGACGCTGAGCCATGACGAGCACCGCCAGGTCGTCAAGATCTGCGTCGAGGTTGCGCGTGRCCGGGTGCCGGTTGTGGCAGGTGCTGGTTCGAACAACACCGAAGAAGCGATCGGCCTGGTCAAGTATGCCGAAAGCGTAGGCGCCGACGCGGTACTGGTCGTCACGCCTTATTACAACAAGCCGACGCAGCGCGGTCTTTACGCGCATTTCGCGGCCGTCGCCCAGGCAACCACCTTGCCGCTCATCATCTACAACATCCCGCCGCGTTCGATCATCGACATGATGCCCGAGACGATGGGGCGCCTGGCGCATGACTTCAAGAACATTGCGGGCGTCAAGGATGCGACCGGCAAGGTCGAGCGCGTCTCCGAGCAGCGCATCACCTGCGGCAAGGATTTCATCCAGCTCTCGGGCGAGGATGCGTCGGCGCTCGGCTTCAACGCCCATGGCGGCGTCGGTGCCATTTCGGTGACGTCGAATGTCGCGCCCAGGCTGTGCGCCGAGTTCCAGCAGGCAAGCCTGGCCAACGACAAGGACAGGGCGCTCGAGCTGCAGGACCGCCTGATGCCGCTGCACAAGGCGATCTTCATCGAACCCGGCGCTTCGGGTGCCAAATACGCGCTGTCGCGCTTGGGCAAGATCGAAAACGTGCTGCGCTCGCCGCTGATGACCATCGAGGCGTCGACCGCCGAAAAGATCGATGCGGCGATGAAGCACGCCGGCCTCATCAACTGAGCCGCGCGAAGCCCTTTGGGAACACCCGCTTTCGCGGTCATCTGAAGGCGTCTTCGCGCTGCCGTGTTCGCGGCGGATATTTCGCCGTGTTCCGGCTCTCGGAAACACCAACATATGACTCGCGCATGCGAGTTGCAGAACGGGCCTCAATATCATGAGCCAGGGCAAGAAGTCCGACCCCAACAACATGGTCGCCGCGGAAAACCGCAAGGCGCGCTTCAACTATGAAGTGCTCGACACGCTCGAGGTCGGCATGGTGCTGAGCGGCACCGAGGTCAAGTCGCTACGTCTGGGCCAGGCCAACATCCAGGATTCCTACGCCTCGTTCGAGGGCGGCGAACTCTGGCTGATCAATTCTTATGTGCCGGAATATCTGCAGGCCAACCGCTTCAACCACGAGACGCGGCGCCGCCGCAAACTTCTGGTCAACAAGCGCGAGATGGCCAAGCTTGCCCAGAGCATCGAGCGCGAGGGCATGACGCTCGTGCCGCTCAAGATCTATTTCAACGATCGCGGCATGGCCAAGATGCTGCTCGCCGTCGGCCGCGGCAAGAAGCTGCACGACAAGCGCGAGAGCGAAAAGCAGCGCGACTGGAACCGCGAAAAGGGCCGTTTGCTGAAAGAGCGGGGGTAGGGCCGTTTGCGTAGCGGACCGCCTTCATATTGGCTAGTTTGGCGGCGAAGTCGATCTCCAGAGATAGAATAGCCAAGGCTTCATTTTTGATGCTTCGCCGTTCCGGTGCAATCTTTCTACTGTGTTGCGTCTTGGCGGCCGCCGGCTACCTTTATTTCAAAAGCTTCTCACCGGACCGCCAAAGATACCCGGTTCGCGGCATCGATGTTTCACATCATCAGGGCGATATCGATTGGGCACGTGTTGCGGCCGACGATGTGGACTTCGCCATCATCAAGGCGACCGAGGGTGGCGATCACAGGGATAGGCTTTTCGCTGCCAATCTAGCTGCTGCCAGAAAGGCAGGACTTGCTGTTGGCGCCTATCACTTCTTCACCTTTTGCAGGCCCGGTGCTGATCAGGCACGCAACTTCATCGACACCGTGCCGTTTGATCCATCGCTACTGCCGCCCGTAGTCGATATCGAATTCACCGGCAACTGCCTGCGGCGCCCGACCGTCGAGCAGCTGAGAGCCGAATTGGCAACCTTCCTCGCGCCCATCGAGGCTT
>NZ_JBFUKO010000118.1:0-11258 GCF_056400805.1 Aminobacter sp. P4_H6_2 | reverse complement strand
TTCCCAGCCCATCCCGCGCATGTTCTCGATGGCCTGCTTTTGCCGATGCCCACGAAGAAGCTGATGCAAGGCGTCCTCCACGGCCGCCTTCTTCGTAGTGAAGCCGCCGATCTTCATCGCTTCAGCCAGGAGTTCGTCGTCGATGTCGATGTTCGTGCGCATGTTGCACCTATGTGTATGGATCACCTGAAACATACACATCCGACCCCAGAGATTCAAGGCAACCGCGTGGTTTCTGCCTTGCACCCGCGCCCCGCCAAGGCTAGCAAGGCCGCGGTTCACGCATCTTTCGGAAAGGCTTTCCATGGCGACGCGCAATCTTCTTCTCCTGCCCGGCGACGGCATTGGCCCAGAGGCCATGGCTGAGGTCCGCAAGCTGATTACCGCAATGAACGAGAAGCTGGGCACCGGCTTCGCCACCGAAGAAGGCCTCGTCGGCGGCTCGGCCTATGACGCGCACGGCCAGGCGATCTCCGATGCCGACATGGCCAAGGCGATGACAGCGGACGCGGTGCTGTTCGGCGCCGTCGGCGGCCCGAAGTGGGATGCCGTTCCCTATGAAGTGCGCCCCGAGGCTGGCCTATTGCGCCTGCGCAAGGACATGGAGCTGTTCGCAAACCTGCGTCCGGCGATCTGCTATCCCGCGCTTGCCGCGTCGTCCTCGCTCAAGCAGGAAGTTGTCGAGGGTCTCGACATCCTGATCGTGCGCGAACTTACCGGCGGCGTCTATTTCGGCGAGCCCAAGCAGATCATCGACCTTGGCAACGGCCAGAAGCGCGGCATCGACACGCAGGTCTATGACACCTTCGAGATCGAGCGCATTTCAGGCGTCGCCTTCGAATTGGCACGCACGCGCCAGAACCGCGTGACGTCGATGGAAAAGCGCAACGTCATGAAGTCGGGCGTGTTGTGGAACGAGGTGGTGACCGCGACCCACAAGGCCAAATACGCCGACGTCAAGCTCGACCACATGTTGGCCGACGCCGGCGGCATGCAGCTGGTGCGCTGGCCCAAGCAGTTCGACGTCATCGTCACCGACAATTTGTTCGGCGACATGCTGTCGGACGTCGCGGCCATGCTGACCGGCTCGCTCGGCATGCTGCCTTCTGCTTCGCTCGGTGCGCCGGATGCGCTCACCGGCAAGCGCAAGGCGCTCTACGAACCCGTGCACGGTTCGGCACCCGATATCGCCGGCCAAGGCATCGCCAACCCGATCGCCATGATCGCGTCCTTTGCGATGTGCCTGCGCTATTCCTTCAACATGGTGGCCGAGGCCGACCGTCTCGAAGCGGCGATCGCCGCCGTGCTCGACGACGGCCTCCGCACCAAGGACATCATGTCCGAGGGCAAGACCGAAGTCGGCACCACTCAGATGGGCGACGCCATCATCGCGAAGTTCTTCGCCTGATCTAGGCGGCCGAAACGCTACAGCGTCGCGTATCCAATTGGATACGCAAGGGACGCTGTAGCGCTTTTGAACCTGCGCATGATCCTTTCCGAAGATCGATTCCGATTTTCGGGATCACGCGTAAGGCGGGGGAACTTTCACCCCCGCCGGAACCGGCCCCCACTTGTTTTCATGCTTCTGTGACGGCAGCAGCGAAAACACGAAGATGATCAGCCCGCCGACATAGGGCAGCAGGATCAGCAGATAAAACCAGCCCGACAGGCCGAGATCGTGAATGCGGCGCACCGTGACGGCAATGCACGGCACTATGCCTGCCAGCACCAGCAGGACCGATAGGGCAGCCGCCGCCACCGGCTGCTCCTGGCCCGCTGCGAGATTGCCGAGCGCGCCGTCGATGCCAAAGCCGGCGCCCATGAACAGCACCAGTGAAATGGCCCAGAACAGGTAGAAGCCCCAATACTCCTTGCGCC
Source organism: Aminobacter sp. P4_H6_2 (assembly GCF_056400805.1). Taxonomy (NCBI): domain Bacteria; kingdom Pseudomonadati; phylum Pseudomonadota; class Alphaproteobacteria; order Hyphomicrobiales; family Phyllobacteriaceae; genus Aminobacter; species Aminobacter sp. P4_H6_2. Next base: position 9,380 of record NZ_JBFUKO010000118.1, on the reverse strand, counting down.
GCGCCCGGCCACGGAAATTGGCGTAGTTGGCAGTCATCCCACACCAGAAATACGACCACAGACTCATCTTTTCGACAGCAGTGCTAACTGCCATTCGGCCGAACTGCTGTGGGGGCTGCGCCGCAGCCGGCGCCTTGACCTGGCCGCGGATCGTAAAGACGTCGCGTGCCTTGCCACCRCTCGGCTGAAATTCGACCTCGGCGCCCTTGTCGATCGGCATGACGCGACGCAGATCTTCGCGTCCAAACGCGTAGCGATTGCCGTCAGCACCGGAAATGAAGCCGAATCCCTGGGTTTCGTCGTAATAAAGCACTTCGCCGCGCATTTTCCCCTCGTCAGCCGTCAAACGCACTCTGTGCAAAGTTTTGGTGCCGGCTGCAAGCTTGCGCTGCCCTTCGCCCTATCCCCCAAGAGGCGTATACGAACGCTGATGCCGTTGCCTTTCAGCCACTGTTCACGACGAGGTGAATCCGATCGAGGCCGCTGGCGGGACAATTCGATTTGAGAACGCTCAACTCATGTTACCCTTCGCTAAAGAAAAGGGCACTGGGTAGGGAACACTGTGATTCGGGTCGCTAGACCTCGATATCCATCGCTAAACAGATGGCGTCGCCGCGCCGCAAGGCCGCCTCCCCTGACGCCGGTTTCGGCGATGCGTAGCTTCTGGGGCCTGATGCGGGCTTACTGGTTCTCGGATCGCTGGAAGGAAGCCTGGGGGCTGACGCTGGTGATCGCCCTCCTCACCGCACTTTCCAGCAAGGCCAGCGTTTGGATGGCCGAAGCATCGGGCGAATTGGTCAATTCCATCGCCTTTTTCCACGACCCGGCCAATGCGGCGCCACTGGCGTCTCTGCTGACCAGCGCAGGTACATTGGTTCTTCTGGTGGTCATCAAGGATGCGGGCTTCACCGGTATCCGGCACCTGTTCTCCACAACCTTGCACCGCAAATGGCGCGGCTGGCTGGATAGCCGCTTCAACGCGGCACTGCTCGACGCTAATCACACTCATTTCCACGTCCAGCACAATGCGGACACGGGCAACGGTTCGGGCATGGCACCGGACAATATCGACCAGCGCGTCCAGGATTCCATCAAGGGCATGACCGGTGGCGCAATCGGGCTTGCCATGGGCATCATGAGCGTTGCCACGTCGCTGTACTTTGTCGGCCAGAAGCTCCTGGAGACCTCGACCTCGGTGCGCGGCCTGGAAATCCTCGGCAACTATGGCAGCTTCGTCCTCGCGCTGGCCGCGGTCGCCGCCTATGTGCCGCTGAACACCTATATCGCCATGAAGCTCGGCGGCGTGATGGAGCGCCTCAGCGTCAGGATGCAGCAGGCCGAAGGCAGCTACCGTGGCGAGCTGACGATCCTGCTCAGGCGCAGTTTCCATGTCGCGGCATCGCGCGGCGAAGGCGTGCAGCAGGCGATGCACGACCGGCTCTATCGCGACATCGACCAGACCTGGGGACGGCTGAACACAGTCAACGCCGGCTACATGTCGTTTGAATCGATCTACGGCTTTGTCGCCGCGCGGATCGTCGCCTATGGGCCGGGCCTTGTTCCCTACATGCACGGCCAGATCAACCTCAAGGGCTACATCACCGGTGCCGAGCTGGTGAACTCGCTGATCAGCCAGTGCTCGTGGTTCATCCAGGTCATGCCGGCAATCGCCACGCTTAGGGCCAATAGCGAGCGCGTCAGCGATCTCGCAAAGGCGATCGAAAACGTCCAGAGACCGCCGGCATTCTACGCAGCCACAGGCCAGTCCGAGTTCAGCTATGGCAACCAAAATGCCCTGTTTGGACTGACGATCCGCAATCTCGAACTGATGCATCAGGGCCGTGAGGCAAGCCCTTTCCTGACGATCGCCAATCTGCGCTTCAGGCGCGGCGAATGGACCTTCGTGTCTGGCCAGTCCGGCTGCGGCAAGACCTCGCTGGTCAAGGCGATCAACGGGCTGTGGCCGTATGGGCGTGGCGCCATCGTCTTTCCCGAAGGTATCAGGTCGTTCTACGCCACCCAGGACATCAAGCTGCCGCAGGTTTCGCTGAAGCAGCTTGTGTGCCTGCCAGACAAGCCGGACGCCCATTCGGAGGCTGGAGTGGCCGTTGCCTTGCACAAGGCCGGCCTTGGCGACTTCATCGAACATCTCGGCGACGAAACACGCCAGGGCAAGAGCTGGGATCAACTGCTTTCAGGTGGCCAGAAGCAGAAACTGGTGGCGGCCCGCATCCTGCTTTTGCAGCCTGGCTTGCTTTTTCTCGACGAAGCGACCGCAGCGCTTGATCTCGACGCCAAGATCGCCTTTCACCAGGTGATCAAGGACAATTGTCCCGATGTCACGGTGATCAGCGTCATGCATGAGGCGACACCGCCGAAATCGGCGATGGGCATCGAGTTCTACGACAGCATCCTTTGCATTGCAGATGGCGTTGGCTCGAAGAAGGCGCTGGCCAGCCTGCCGGCCGAACTTACCACGCTCCTGGCCCAGCCCCAGTCGGGCGAAGGGTCGCGGCTAAGGCTGCCGCGCATCCGGCTCAGGCAGAAGTGAGCCGTCGCTACCAGCGCGGCTGATGGCAGCTACAGATCCGCCCTGATTTCGTTCATCGAGCGCAACTGCCTGCCATCGCGGAAATTGGCGGGATCGAGCCACTGCTCCATGGTTGCGCGGCGGGATGGCCACTCAAACGACAGCATCGAGTACATGCAGATGTCTCTCGGCATGCCCTTGAGCAGCAATCCTTCGCGCAGTGTCCCCTCATAGGTGAAACCGAGCCGGTCGGCGGCGACGCGCGAACGGCTGTTTTGAGCAGTGCACGTCCATTCGAGGCGACGATAGCCAAGCTCCTCGAACACGTGGCGAATGACGAGATAAAGCGCCTCGGTCGCAAGCGTCGTGCGCTGTATCCCGCTGGTAAAGAGCACATAGCCGAGTTCGACAACTTGATGCGCCACCCGGGCCTCCATCAGGCACAGCCAGCCCAGTATGGCGCCCTCCAGATCGACAACCGCAAAAAACGCCCGCTTCGGGTCGGACACGAGATCGTCAATTTGCCTGGAAAAAGCAGCTTCGTCGGCAAACGGCCCGACCTTCATCTCGGCCCAGGTGGTTGCGACGTTTTCGTCATGCGAACGGCGATAAAGCGTCGAAGCATCCGACACACCCAACGGGCGGAGGCTGCCATGGCGACCGTTGATGACTGCAGCTACCGGCACCTTCGCTTCGGCTGGCTTGCCCATCGGCTTCGTCCCGTCGGCTCAATGCATCGAGAGTAACCCGCCGAACATGCAAGGCAACTCCAATTTGACATACACGGCGCAGCTTCAGGCGGCGTGCGCGATTGACTCTCCATACAAACCGGATAAAAGCGGCGGCGAACAGGGATCCCTCCGATGCGCGGCCTCTTGATGGCGCTTTTCGCATTCGACTTCCCCGGCCACGATGCCAACCATCGTGCCGGGCGCGGAACCGCGTCCCTGCTTTCGACCAAAACCATGGCCAAAACCACCACCACCAAAACGGTGTGATTTCCCTTGGCCTGCTCACCCTCTCCCGGGTCCGGCCCGGGGGATGAAGCCCGCAACGGCCAGCGGGTTTTCTCCAAAAGCGAGCGGAGAGGGACAGGAGATTTTCGATATGGGTTTCAAGGTTGCAGTCGTCGGCGCCACGGGCAATGTCGGCAGGGAAATGCTCAACATCCTCGAGGAACGCGGCTTTCCGATCTCTGAGATCGTGCCGCTGGCCTCGCGCCGCTCGCTCGGTTCCGAAGTGTCGTTCGGCGACAAGACCCTGAAGACCAAGGTCCTCGACCAGTATGATTTTTCCGACGTCGACATCTGCATCATGTCGGCGGGTGGCAATGTCTCCAAGGAATGGTCGCCCAAGATCGGCAAGCAGGGCTGCGTCGTCATCGATAACTCGTCCGCTTTCCGCTACGATCAGGACGTGCCGCTGATCGTTCCGGAAGTAAACCCGGACGCCATCTCGCTGTTCACGCGGAAAAACATCATCGCCAACCCGAACTGCTCGACCGCCCAGCTGGTCGTGGCGCTGAAGCCGCTGCACGACGTGGCCAAGATCAAGCGCGTCGTGGTTGCCACCTACCAGTCCGTTTCGGGCGCCGGCAAGGAAGGCATGGACGAGCTGTTCACCCAGACACGCGCCGTGTTCGTGGCCGATTCGGTAGAAAACAAGAAGTTCACCAAGCGCATCGCCTTCAACGTCATTCCGCACATCGACGTCTTCATGGAAGACGGCTCCACCAAGGAAGAGTGGAAGATGGTCGCCGAGACCAAGAAGATGCTCGACCCCAAGATCAAGCTGACCGCGACCTGCGTGCGCGTGCCGGTGTTCATCGGCCACTCCGAAGCCGTCAACATCGAGTTCGAAAACCCGATCACCGCCGAAGAGGCGCGCGACATCCTGCGCGAGGCGCCAGGCTGCCTTGTCATCGACAAGCACGAGAACGGCGGCTACGCCACCCCGCTCGACTCGGCTGGCGAAGACGCGACCTACATCTCGCGCATCCGCGAAGACCAGACCGTCGACAACGGCCTGTCGATGTGGATCGTCTCCGACAATCTGCGCAAGGGTGCCGCACTCAACGCTGTCCAGATCGCCGAATTGCTCGTTGAGCGCGGCCTGATCACGCCGAAGAAAAAGGCAGCCTAACGACAATGCCCGATGTCGTGCTGCGTCAGGCCAAGGCTCAAGACGCACACGACATCGCCCGCATCCTGAGGGCGGCGCTTGCCGCCTTCGACTGGATGCCCCAGCTGCACACGCCTGACGAAGATCTGCGCTTCGTCAGGGGCAGCCTGCTCACCGAGCAGCATGTCACCGTCGCAACGATCGAAGACAAGCTCGTCGGCTTTGCCGCGGTCAAGGGCGACTGGCTCGAGCAGCTTTATCTCGATCCGGCCTGGACGGGACGCGGCATCGGCAGCCAGTTGCTGCGCCACGTGACCGCCCGAATGACTCACGTGAAACTTTTCTGCTTTGAGGCCAATGCCGGCGCACGCCGTTTCTACGAGCGTCACGGCTTCAAATCGGAAGCATTCGGCGATGGGTCCAGCAATGAAGAGGGGTTGCCGGATATCCGTTATGCGCGCGCTAGCGCTCCTTAGACCGCCTACCCATGCGAGCGAGACGACCCTCCTCCAGAAGGATGGGGTTTCGTTGCAAAACCGCACAAGACCGGCAAGCGGCTGAAACAATTCAACGAAATCGCCACCATGTCGCGATTGAGCCGTGACTCCCGCACCCTCCCCGAAGCACAATGCCGCCTCACCATCGAGGCAAGAGGTACAGGCCATATGATCGTTCGTCCGCGCACCGGCCTGTTGAAACTCTTCTTTGTCATGCGTGGATCGGTGGTGCCGCGCATCCTGCCGCAGATCTTAGGCTTTGCGCTCTATGGCGCGCTGGTGGTGGCGGTGATCAAGGCGCTGAACCTCGATCTCGGCAATGCCGGCATGGCCCCCTTCGCGCTGCTCGGCGTTGCGCTGTCGATCTATCTCGGCTTCCGCAACAACGCCGCCTATGACCGCTGGTGGGAGGCGCGCAAGCTGTGGGGCCAGCTCGTTTTCGAGATCAGGAATCTTTCCCGTGCGGCCAACGCGATGATCCACGACCGCAACGAACTGCGGCCTCTGCTGATGGACTCGCTGGCATTCTGCCACTTCCTGCGCGGCGAGCTGCGCCGCATCGACACGCGCGCGGCAGCACGCCCATTTGTCGGCGACGCCGTAGACGAGATTTTTGCCGCGACCAACAGGCCCGACGCCGTGATGCGGCGCATGGGGGGCAAGATCGGCGCGCTCAAGCGGGCAAGGGCGCTGGAGGCGATGGATTACCGCATCCTCGACGAGCGGCTATCGGCGATTGCGGCACTTCAGGCCGGCTGCGAGCGCATCATGGGCACGCCCCTGCCCTTTGCCTACACGCTGCTTTTGCAGCGCACGGCTTACGTCTTCTGCCTGCTGTTGCCTTTCGGGCTCGCGGCTTCCGCCGGCTGGGCGACGCCGCTTTTCACAGCACTGATCGCCTACACCTTCTTTGGCCTCGACGCGCTCTCCGAAGAACTGGAAGACCCCTTCGGCATGGAGGCCAACGACCTCGCGCTCGACGGCCTGTGCCGCGTCTGCGAAATCTCGGTGTTCGAAGCTCTCGGCGAAACGCCACCGCCGATGCTGGCGGCGGAAAATTTCTTCTATTCCTGAGAGCGAGCAGCGCGGGCCTGAGCGCCGCCGGCGGTTGAATCGATGCCTTCCCAATAATCCATTGTCGCCGATTTGCTGTAGCCTTCGCCAGTCAGCCGGACGCTGACGCGGCCGGATTCGGGAAAGACGATGACATCGTTGGGATTGCGCTCGCCAATGATGAGATAGCGGCAAGCGGCATCGGTATGATTGAACAGCGAGTGCCCGACCTTCTGGCCGGCGGGGAAGCAGACATAGTCGCCGGCCTTCATGACATAGGCCCGCGTGCCGAGCCTGAGCGTCAGTGCGCCCTCGAGGATATAGGCGTGCTCCTCCTCGAGCATGTGGTAGTGCGACGGGTTGGACTCCTTGCCCGGCGCAAGCTCTTCAAGCGCCACGCCGACATGATCGCCGCCGCCAAAACTGGAGAGATGCCTGAAGCTGCTGCCGAAACGCACGCCTTGCGAAAAGGCTTCGAGCGGCGCCGTAGCAGCGGCAAAGGGCTCGGATACACCATCCGCATTGAGTGCGGAAATCTTGTCGGACATGCGCGGCTCCTCCATTTGCAAATGGTGCGGCCCGCTATTCCAAAGGTCAAGCAATGCGCACAGTGCAATCGGAACACCTGCCTGAAACGCAAAACGGCGGACCTTTCGGCCCGCCGTTTTCCTTCGCCAGACAGGCGAAAAATTACTCTGCCGAAGCTTCGGCCGGAGCGGCGGTCGCTGCAGCGATAGCGGCAGCAGCGTCTTCCTGTGCCTTCTTCAGTGCAGCAGCGCGCTCCTGGGCCTTCTTGCCCGGCTCACCCTTGGTCAGGTTCGAGCGGGCTTCGCGCTTGACGATGCCAGCCTCGTCGAGGAAGCGGGCAACGCGGTCGGTCGGCAGCGCGCCGTTCGACAGCCAGTACTTGGCGCGGTCGGCGTCGACCTTCATGCGCTCGCCGTCCTTGGGCAGCAGCGGGTTCCAGGCGCCGATCGCCTCGATGAAGCGGCCRTCGCGCGGSSWRCGGGCGTCRGCRAYGACGAYGTGGTAGTAGGGGCGCTTCTTGGAGCCGGCGCGAGCCAGGCGGATCTTAAGGGACATTGTCTTACTCCTGAATAGTTCTGTCTTGGGTTTGGTATGTTCTGCGTGTTCCGCCTCAGGCGGAGGTGGTCCTGTCTGAGCCGCCATTTCGTTCGGCGGCCAGCATTTCGTGGTGCCTGATCACCTCGCGGATGATGAAGTTCAAGAACTTCTCCGCGAAATCGGGATCGAGATGCGCGTCGTCGGCCAAACGTCTGAGACGTGCTATCTGGGACTGTTCTCGCGCCGGATCGGCCGGCGGCAGACCGTGGGTCGCCTTGAGCACGCCGACTGCCTTGGTGCAGCGGAAGCGCTCGGCCAGCATGTGGATCAAGGCGGCATCGATATTGTCGATCGAAGCGCGCAGTTCCTGGAGCTGCGCCTGAGGATTGGTGTCGGTCATCGCGCGCTCCTCACTTCTTCTTGCCAAGGCCGGGCAGGCCGCCGCCAAGACCCGGAAGCTTCATGCCGCCAGGCAGGCCAGGCAAACCGCCACCGCCCATGCCGGGGAGTCCGCCGCCGGGCAGGCCCTTGAGGCCTCCGCCGAGACCGGCAGCTTCGGCCTGCTTCTGCAACGCTTCGAGCTGCTTGGGGTCCATCTTGGACAGGTCGGGCATGCCGCCCATACCACCCATGCCGCCAAGGCCCATCTTGGAGGCGAGGCCGCCCATCATGCCGCGCATCAGGCCACCGCCCTTACCCTTGCCGCCCATGGCTTTCATCATGTCGGCCATCTGGCGATGCATCTTGAGCAGCTTGTTGATTTCGGCAGCGTCGGTGCCGGAACCTGCAGCGATGCGCTTCTTGCGCGAGTGCTTCAGGACGTCTGGATTGGCACGCTCGGCCTTGGTCATCGACGAGATGATGGCGATCTGGCGCCCGAACATCTTGTCGTCCAGCCCGGACGCGGCCATCTGGTCCTTCATCTTGCCCATGCCCGGCATCATTCCCATGATGCCGCCCATGCCGCCCATCTTCTGCATCTGGCCAAGCTGGTCGGCGAGATCGTTCAGATCGAACTTGCCCRACTGCATCTTCTTGGCCATCGCAGCGGCTTTTTCCGCGTCGATGTTTTCGGCMGCCTTCTCGACCAGCGAAACGATGTCGCCCATGCCGAGGATACGGTCGGCGATACGCTTGGGGTGGAATTCCTCCAGCGCATCCATCTTTTCGCCGGTACCGATCAGCTTGATCGGCTTGCCGGTGACGGCGCGCATCGAAAGGGCCGCACCGCCGCGGCCGTCGCCGTCCATGCGGGTCAGCACCAGGCCGGTAATGCCGACGCGGTCGTCGAAATTCTTGGCGAGGTTGACGGCGTCCTGACCGGTCAAGGAGTCGGCGACGAGCAGGATCTCGTGCGGCTCCGACACCTTGCGGATGTCGGCCATCTCGACCATCAGCGGCTCGTCGATATGGGTACGGCCAGCGGTATCGAGGATGACGACGTCATGGCCGCCGAGCTTGGCTGCCTGGACGGCGCGCTTGGCGATGTCGACCGGCGACTGGCCAGCGATGACGGGAAGGGTTGCGACCTTGGTCTGCTCGCCGAGCTGACGCAGCTGCTCTTGCGCGGCCGGACGGCGCGTGTCGAGCGAGGCCATCAGGACCTTCTTGCCCTGACGCTCGGCGAGGCGCTTGGCGATCTTGGCCGAAGTCGTGGTCTTGCCCGAACCCTGCAGGCCAACCATCATGATGACGACCGGGGCCGGCGCGTTGAGGTCGATGGCGACGCCCTCGGCGCCGAGCATCTCGATCAGCTCGTCATGGACGATCTTGACGACCATCTGTCCGGGCTTGATCGACTTCAGAACAGCAGCGCCAACGGCCTTTTCGCGGACGCGGTCGGTGAAGGAGCGGACCACTTCGAGCGCGACGTCGGCCTCGAGCAAGGCACGACGAACCTCGCGCAGGGCTGCCGAGACGTCGGCCTCCGACAGTGCGCCACGGCCGGTCAGGCCGTTGAGGATCGTACCAAGCCGCTCTTGCAGCGATTCAAACATTCGACTTCCCTTCTCTCAGCCAACCGGTGTCGAACCGAGAGGTAATGCCTCAGCGCGCATGAACCAAACCAAAAAGCACCCGGGGGCGCACTGCGCTGCCGGGTGTTGGCCTCCGGG
>NZ_JBFUKO010000117.1:0-11291 GCF_056400805.1 Aminobacter sp. P4_H6_2 | reverse complement strand
GGTCAAGGCGGTCGCCTGAGCGAACTTGCCTTGTGAATTGGCAGCCGGGGTGCTTTGTGACCCGGCCGCAAAGCGACATATCACCCGCCGTCACGGACCGGCGGGGCGAGATTGAGGGTCCGTGACTGAAGTATGGGGTGGAGACACATGCGCACGCTGATCGAGAATTTGAATTTCGCCTTCACGGTCGACAAGGATGACACGGTACTGCGCAACGCCAGCATGGTCGTGGAAAACGACCGGATCGCCGACATTGGCCCGGCAGATGAGGTTGCGGCGCGCCACAAGGGCAAAAGCTTCGACAAGGTCATCGACGGCACGATGCTGGGCCTCTGCCCGGGCTTCGTCGACAGCCACGTGCATTTGTCGGAGACGCTGTCGCGCGCGGTCTTCCCCGATAATCTCAACACCCGCGCCTGGGTGTTTCATTGGGCCAAGCCGTTCTACGCTCACATCACCGAAGAGGATGAATATTGGGGCGCGCTGCTCGGCATCACCGAGATGCTGCGTTGCGGCACCACATGCTTCCTGGACATGGGCTCGCAATACGATCCCGGTGTCGTCATCCGCGCCATGGAAAAGACCGGCATCCGCGGCATCACCGGTCGCCACGCCGCCGACAATCGTCCGGCAGAGCTGCCGCGCGGCTGGACCGAGGAGATGGCCGACCACCACTTCTTCCCCGACGCGCAGTCGGCGCTGAAGGTGCTGGAAGAAAACGTACTGCGCTACAACAACACGCTCGATGGCCGTGCCCRCTGCTGGGTCAACATCGAGGGCAAGGAGCCCTGCAGCCTTGAACTGCATGTTGGTGCGGTGAAGCTTGCTGAAAAGCTAGGCGTTGGCACCACCTACCACCTCGCCACGTCGATTGAGGAAGCCAAGGTCTGCGAAAGCAAGTATGGCTGCTGGCCGATCACCCGCATCGACCGGGCCGGCGGCATCGGCAAGAACCTTGTCATCGCCCATGGAGCTGCCGTGTCGGACGAGGAGGTTAAGCTGCTCGCTGAACGCGGTGCCAGCGTGGCCTTTTGCCCATGCTCGTCGTTCAAGCTCGGCAAGGGTGCGACTGCGATAGGCAAATACCCCGAGATGGTCAAGGCAGGCGTCAAGGTGGGTCTCGGCACTGACGGTGTGTCGGCTGCCGGCAACATGAACCTGATGCGGCAGATGCTGGTCGTTGCCGGCATGTTCAAGGACGCCCGGATGCAGCCCGACATCTTCACCGCAAGGCAGGCGCTGCGTGCCGCGACCATCGAAGGCGCACGCGCCTTGATGTGGGACGACGAGATCGGCTCGCTAGAGATCGGCAAGAAGGCCGACTTCATCTTGTTCGACCTCGACCATGTCGAATGGACGCCGTTCTACGATCCGCTGCAGGCGCTGGTATTTTCAGCTTCAACCGCCTCGATCACCCAGACCTGGGTCGACGGCAAGGTGCTTTATGCTGACGGCAAGGTGCAGGGCGTCGATGAACCGGGCATCCGCCGCAAGGCGCGCGAACTGGCGGCTGCTGCTGTGGTTCGCGCCGGCCTGCACGAGCATGGCGTCGAAACGACCACGACGCTGTACGACGAAGGTAACTGACGCACAGCGCTTCCGCAGCTGACGCGGCGGAAGCGCTTGGCTGCCTGTAGAAGCAATGCGTTCGCAGGCTGCATGGGAGAGATCGGCCGTAGCCTCAAGGCACCGGCCGGCGCCGACGGAGCAACCCCCCAGGAAACTCTCAGGCAAAAGTGACCATGCAGCTGAACGATCTGGAGAGAGGCACTTCGAGTGCCCACCGAAGGGGAAAGCCGTGACGGCAAGGCTGTCGCGGTTAAGCTCTCAGGTACAGCGACAGATTGGGGACAAGCCGCGGGTTTCGGCCCGCTCCCAACTTTGATCGCGGAGAGTGAAATGCCTCATATTGCCGTCATCGGCGCCGGTATCACCGGCGTCACCACCGCCTATGCGCTGTTGGAGCGCGGCTATTCCGTCACCGTCATCGATCGCCAGCGCTACGCCGGCATGGAAACGTCGTTCGCCAATGGCGGCCAGCTGTCGGCCAGCAATGCCGAGGTTTGGAACCATTGGTCGACTTTGCTCAAGGGCATCAAGTGGATGCTGCGCAGCGATGCACCGCTTTTGATGAACCCGATGCCGACCTGGCACAAATATGCCTGGCTCGCCGAGTTCGTCTCCAACATCGCGAATTACCGTGACAATACCGTGGAGACGACGCGGCTGGCGATTGCCGCGCGCAAGCACCTCTTCGCAGTTGCCGAGCGCGAGAACATCGACTTCGACCATGTCCAGCGCGGCATCCTGCATTTTTACTGGGACAAGCCGAGCTTCCAGCATGCGCTGAAGGTCAATTCGATGCTGGTCGAAGGCGGCCTCGACCGCCGCCCAGTGACGGCGTCAGAAGTGAAGTCGATTGAACCGACGTTGCATGGCGATTTCCATGGCGGTTTCTACACGCCGTCGGATTCGACCGGCGACATCCACAAGTTCACCTACGGTCTTGCCAAGGCCTGCGAGCGGCGTGGCGCGCGTTTTGTGTTCGACGCTACCGTCAATCGCATCGCCCGCGATGGCGTTTTCTGCATCGGCTACACGACGGGCGGCGTCGATGGCCAGCCAGTTGACAGGGTCGCCGAGGCCGACGGCATCGTCGTTTGCGCCGGCTCCGCCAGCCGTCATTTCGCCGCGATGCTCGGCGACCGCGTCAATGTCTATCCGGTCAAGGGTTACTCAATCACCGTGCATCTCGACGATGAACGCAGCCAGACTGCCGCGCCCTGGGTCAGCTTGCTCGACGACCGCGCCAAGATCGTCACCAGCCGTCTCGGCGAGGGGCGCTTTCGAGTCGCCGGTACCGCCGAGTTCAATGGTATGAACCGCGACATCCGCGACGACCGCGTCAAGCCGCTGGTCGACTGGACACGGATGCTGTTCCCCGAAGTCGATACCAATCGCGTTGTGCCGTGGGCCGGCCTCCGGCCGATGATGCCCAACATGATGCCAAGGGTCGGCAAGGGCCGGCAGCCGGGTGTTTTCTACAACACCGGCCATGGCCATCTCGGCTGGACGCTGTCCGCCGCCACCGCCCAGATGGTCGCCGAAACCATTGCCGGCGAATTCCGTACCGACGCTGCGATCGCGGCCTGATTTCCGGGAGTTGAAACGATGAACATGATGAGCCGGATGATCGACACCGTTTCGCTATATGGCCTTCGCGTTTCTCGCGAGCTGCATGACTTTGTTGTTTCGGAGGCTTTGCCTGGAACTGGGGTCGATGCCGCAAAGTTCTGGGAAGGTTTTGCCGAGATCGTCCATGATCTTGGGCCCAAGAACCGGGCGCTGCTCGAAAAGCGCGACGACTTTCAGCTCAAGCTCGATGCCTGGTATCGCAAGCATGGCGCGCCGCACGACATGGCGGCCCACAAGGCGTTTTTGAGCGAGATCGGTTATCTCGTGCCGGAAGGCCCAGCCTTTGCTGTCACCACCGACAATGTCGACGCCGAGATCGCCACCGTCGCTGGGCCGCAGCTGGTCGTGCCGGTGATGAATGCGCGTTATGCGCTGAACGCGGCGAACGCGCGCTGGGGTTCGCTCTATGACGCGCTTTATGGCACCGATGCGATTTCCGATGCCGATGGCGCGGAGAAGACCAAGGGCTACAACCCCAAGCGCGGCGCCAAGGTGATTGCCTGGGCCAAGGCGTTTCTGGATGAGTCGGCACCTTTGTCTGAAGGCAGCTGGGCTGACGTCACCGGTCTTTCGGTCGACGCTGGCAAGCTGGTGCTGACGGCGGCATCCGGCGTGGTTGCCCTGCGCGATGCAAAACAATTCGTTGGTTATCGCGGTGCCGGGGAAACAAATTCCGATGCGGTGGTGCTGGTGAAGAACGGCCTGCATGTCGAGGTGGTGATCAACCGCGACAGCGCGATCGGCAAGTCTGACCCCGCCGGCATCTCCGACATGGTGCTGGAATCCGCTTTGACCACCATCCAGGACTGCGAGGATTCGGTCGCAGCGGTCGATGCCGAAGACAAGGTTTTGGTCTACCGCAACTGGCTCGGCCTGATGCGCGGTGATCTGTCGGAGACTTTTGACAAGGGCGGCAAAGCTGTCACTCGCAAGCTCAATGGCGACCGTTCCTACACCGGTCCTGATGGCGGTGTCGTGTCGCTGCCCGGCCGGTCCTTGATGCTGGTGCGCAATGTCGGCCACCTGATGACCAATCCGGCCATCCTCGACCGCGACGGCCATGAAGTGCCGGAAGGCATCATGGATGCGGCAATCACCGCCTTGATCGCCCTGCACGATGTCGGCCAGAACGGCCGTCGCATGAACTCCCGCGCGGGTTCGATGTATGTCGTCAAGCCGAAGATGCACGGCCCCGACGAAGTCGCCTTCGCCGTCGAGATCTTCGACCGGGTCGAGCGCCTTGTCGGCATGCCCCGGAAAACCATCAAAATGGGCATCATGGACGAGGAGCGGCGCACCACCATCAATCTCAAGGAGTGCATCCGCGCCGCCAAGGAGCGTGTGGTGTTCATCAACACCGGCTTCCTCGACCGCACCGGCGACGAGATCCACACCTCGATGGAAGCGGGTCCCATGGTGCGCAAGGGCGACATGAAGCAGGCGCCGTGGATCTCGGCCTACGAGGCCTGGAACGTCGACACCGGACTCGAATGCGGTCTCTCCGGCCATGCCCAGATCGGCAAGGGCATGTGGGCGATGCCTGATCTGATGGCAGCGATGCTGGAGCAGAAGATCGCCCACCCACGCGCCGGCGCCAACACCGCCTGGGTGCCGTCGCCGACGGCGGCCACGCTGCATGCCACCCACTACCACAAGGTCGATGTCCATGCGGTGCAGGCCGAGCTGAAGTCGCGCCCCAAGGCGCGCCTCGACGACATTCTTTCCGTGCCTGTCGTTGTCCGTCCCAACTGGACGCCCGACGAGATCCAACGCGAGCTCGACAACAATGCCCAAGGCATCCTTGGCTATGTCGTGCGCTGGATCGACCAGGGTGTGGGCTGCTCGAAGGTGCCCGACATCAACGACGTCGGGCTGATGGAAGACCGCGCCACCTTGCGCATCTCCTCCCAGCACATCGCCAACTGGCTGCGCCACGATGTCTGCTCGCATATCCAGGTGATGGATTCTTTGCAGCGCATGGCGGCGATCGTTGACCGCCAGAATGTCGGCGATCCGCTCTATCGCCCGATGGCGCCCGAGTTCGACCAGTCGACCGCCTTCCGCGCTGCTTGCTACCTGGTCTTTGAAGGCCGCGCCCAGCCCAACGGCTACACCGAACCGGTGCTCCACAAGCGCAGGCTTGAGTTGAAGGCCAAACAAGCCCTTTTTGGAAATCGATAGGAACTCCACATGTCCGAACTGACCCTTGCCAAGGCCAATGCCATCATCGCGGCGGCCTTTACCAAAGCCCAGGACGCCAAGATGAAGCCGCTTTCGGTGGCGGTGCTGGATGCCGGTGGCCATCTCGTCGCATTCCAGAAGCAGGATGGCTCATCGATGCTGCGCTTCGAAATCGCCTCTGGTAAGGCCTATGGCGCGCTCTCCGTCGGGATGGGCTCGCGCTGGCTCGACCAGACGGCCAAGGAACGCCCGCACTTCATGGAAGGTCTCAATGCCGTTTCCGGCGGCCGCATCGTGCCGGTGCCTGGCGGCGTGCTGATCCGGACGGTCTCAGGCGCGTTACTCGGCGCAGTCGGCATCACCGGCGATACCTCCGACAATGATGAACTCGCAGCCATTTCGGGCATCGAAGCGGCCGGGTTGAAACACCAGACAGCGTGAGTGGCGGAAGGGTATTCTTCCGCTTGACAATTTCATCTGTGATCATAAAGTGTGATCAAATTGATTGATGCCAATCAAGTCGGTGCGTTGGCTCGGGAGGAAGCCGGTCCGCGACACCATGGCGCTTGAGGGCGCGCGGTTCGAATCGCCGCGCTTCGATCCTCGGAGGAGAATATGAAGGTTGCAGTATTAGGCGCGGGCGCGGGCRGTGCAGCGTCGGTCGCAGAATTGGTCCAGGCCGGCCATGACGTCCATTTCTGGGCGCGTTCGGCGGAGACTTTGGAGCCGCACATCAAGCTTGGCGGCGTGGCATATGAAGGCAAGCTCGGGGAGGGCGTAGCCAAGCCGGCGCAGATCACCACCGATCTCAAGGCGGCGATCTCAGGCGTCGACGTGGCGGTCGTCGTTTTGCCGACCTTCTCCCATTCGGCGATTGCAAGCGCACTCGCCGCCGCTGGCTGGTCGTCGAGCAAGCCCGTCGTGCTCAATCCCGGTCACACTGGCGGCGCGCTCGAATTCGCCGAGACGTTCTCGCGCACCGGCCGTGCCGCGCCTCCCGTGGTCGAATTCTCGACGCTGACCTATGTCGCGCGCAAGTACCGTCCCGATGGCGTCACCGTTTCAGGCCGGGCCAAGCAGCTCAAGGCGGCAGCACTCAAGGGCGGGTCCGAGGTGCTGGAGATCGCCGGCAAGCTGTATCCGGGCCTCACCCCGGTCGCTGATGTGATCGCGTCCGACCTCTCCAACGTCAACATGGTCCTGCATCCGCCGGCGGCTGTCTTGGCTGCAGCCTGGGTCGAGGCGACGGGCGGCAACTTCACCTTCTATGTCGATGCCATGACACCTGGCGTCGCCCGCGTCATGAAGCAACTCGACGACGAGCGGCTGGCGGTCGCCAAGGCCTTCGGGCACGATCTGCCCAATCTCGTCGAGGAAATGAAGCTGCTCGGCACGGTCGAGGCCGATGTGGTCGACACCAGCGATTTCCGCGCGGCGATTGCCGGCGGCGAAGCAAACAAGCGCATCAAGGGCCCGGATTCGCTCGAATACCGCTATTACAAGGAAGACTTCGGCCACGGCCTGCTGCCTTTCCTTGAATTCGCGAAGATCGCAGGCGTCGAGACACCGGTGGCGCACTCGCTCTATAGCCTGGCGCAGATCGCCGTCGGCACCGACTATCGCAAGGGCGGCCGTACCGCCGAGGCGATGGGCATCGCCGGCATGTCCAGGGATCAGGTCATTGAGAAGGTAAGGGCGAAATGAGCTGGCATAACACAGTCATCGCCGTCGTCGCCGGCGACGCCCGCGAACAGGAGATCGCACGCTGCGCGGTCCGTGCCGGCGCAACCGTCCGTGCCTATGGATTCCCTTGGCCGGATGAGGGTATCGACGGAGTCTATCACGCAAAGGACGCTGCTGACGCGCTGAAGGGCGCCGACATTGCGCTGTTTCCGATCCCCGGCATTACCGCCGAAGGCGCGCTGTTTGCGCCGAAGTGCCCGGAGAAGATCATCCCGACGCGCGAGATGCTGACCGGCATGCGCAAGCCCGGCCACATCATCCTCGGCTGGGGCGATGCCAACCTGAAAGGGCACTGCGAAGCACTCGGCATCACGCTGCATGAATATGAGTGGGACGTTGACCTGATGCTGCTGCGCGGCCCGGCGATCGTCGAGGGCGTGCTCAAGGTGATCATCGAGAATACCCAAATCACCATCCATAAATCCAACATCTGCCTGGTCGGGCAGGGCACTATCGGCTCCTTGTTGACCAACACGCTTTTGGCGCTTGGCGCGCATGTCCATGTCGCGGCGCGTAACCCGGTGCAACGCGCTGCTGCCTATGCGGCGGGTGCTGAATCGCTGACGCTCGAACAATTGCCGGAATATTTGCCGAAGATGGATGTCGTCATCGGCAGCGTGCCCAAGCGGCTGCTCGAACGCGAACAGCTGGCGCTGTTGCCCAAGCATGCGCTGCTGGTCGATGTCGCGGCCCCTCCCGGCACGATTGACAGGGATGCCGCCGCCGAACTGGGGCTGAAGACCGTCTGGGCACGCGGCATGGGCGCGCGCGCGCCGATCACCGTCGGCCGCAGCCAGTGGAGCGGCATCAGCAGGCGCATTGCAGGAATTTTGGAGCAGAAGTCATGAAAGCGGATCTGGTCATCAAGAACGCGCGGGTGGTTCGCCACGACGGCGAATTCCACGGCGGTGTCGCGGTCAAGGACGGCAAGATCGTCCTGACCGGATCGGATGAGTCGCTACCGGATGCCATCCGCATCATCGACGCCGAAGGCCGCGTGTTGATGCCCGGCCTGATCGATCCGCACTGCCACCTTGGCGTCAAGTATCCTTTCGCCGAGGACATGCGCACGGAAACGGCGGCGGCGGCTTCCGGCGGTGTGACCACGGCACTGCTCTACATCCGTAACCTCAAGGAATCCTATCTGCCGTTCTACGAGGAGCGGAAGGCGCTGGGCGAGGAGAACTCGGTTATCGACTTCGGCTTCCACTTCGGCATCCAGCGCGAAGAACACATCGCCGAGATTCCCGAGATCATCGCCAAGACCGGCGTGAAGTCGTTCAAGTGCTATTTCGGCTACGAGCCCGACAATCCGATCGGCATCGTGCCGGCGACCGACGGCTGGGTCTATGCCGCGATGCGCATCCTCGCCAAGGTTCCCGGTGGCGTCATCAACGTGCATTGCGAAAACACCCAGATCGCCTCGTGGATTAAGAAGGAGATCGCCGCGACCGGCCGCCAGGATCTCGGCGCCTACACGGAATCGCGCCCGGCCTTCTGCGAAGTCGAAACCATCCGCCGCATGATCTTCCTGGCCGAAAGGACCGGCTGCTCACTGCATCTGGTCCACACCTCGGTCGGCATGGGTCCGGTTCTGGCCGCCGAGGCGCAGGCGCGCGGCGTGCATGTCACTGTCGAGACCTGCCCGCATTACCTGACGCGCACCTGCTATGACGAAGATCTCGACATGCGCGCCAAGATCTCGCCGCCGCTGCGCGACCGCAACGAACTCGAAGGCCTGTGGGCCGGCATGCTCAACGGCTCGGTCTACAGCCTCGGCACCGATCACGTGCCGTTCCTGCCCAAGAAGCTCGAAGACCTGTGGACCGAATTCCCCGGCGTCGTCAGCTTTCCGTGGGAGCTGTCGCTGATGCTGCATTTCGGCGTCCACCAGCGCGGCATGCCGCTCAGCCGCCTGGTTGAGCTCAACTCGTTCAATCCGGCGCGTCGTTTCGGCCTGTGGCCGCGCAAGGGTCATATCGATGTCGGCTTCGACGCCGACCTGGTGCTGGTCGATCTCGACGAGGAGCGTACCGTCACCCACACTGGCAAGGGCACCTGCATATATGAAGGCTGGAAGCTCAAGGGCTGGCCGGTGATGACGGTGGCACGCGGCGATGTCGTCTACGAAAACGGAGTGGTCGCCGACACCAATTACGGCCGCGGCCGCTGCGTGACCCTGCCGTCATGACAACAGCCGGCCTCGATCAACTGGACCTGGCCGGCCGGGTTTCGCTGACACCAGCACGTTTGCCGGTGCGCGAAGCGGTGGCAAGCATCGTTGCCCGCAAGGCAACGATCCGCCAGGAGCGGTTGTCGGGGATCCATAATCCGTGGGGCCATGTCATCGGTCTCACCGATCCGTGGAGCTTTCTCGACCTGTGCGAGAGCGAGGTCGTGATCAATACCGCGCAAAAGGCAATCGGCGCGGATGTCATCCTGTGGGACAGCGAGCTGTTTGTTGAAGCTAGCAGCTACGCTGAATTCTTGAGGCAGGGCCGGGAGGGCCGTTACTGGCCGGTGAGCCCGCTTGCTGGCGCAATCGTTTTGCTGCCGGTTGGTCGGGAAAACCCTCAGGCCAAGGCGATCAGCCTGGGGGAAATGAGGCCCGAAGCGCTCGACGGCTTCGATGCCGCCGAACCGCTCTATGTCATCAGGCTGATACCGGCGACGAGCCGTTTTGAGCGCGATGCAAACCATCCCGCCAACCGCGCCTGCATGGAAGAGCAGGTGCTGGTCAATTATTCGAACCGTCCGCTGTGGCTGCTCTGTGGCACCGACCGGGCGGACAACGATCTGGTTTCGGGCTTCGCGCCCGCCGTGCCCGTCTGGGCCTCAGGCGCGCTGCCCACCGAAAGAGAGGAGAAATAACTATGCCGTTCGTCGTCGTTGAGATGTGGGAGGGGCGCACTGTCGAGCAGAAGCGCAACCTCGTCAAAGCCATCACCAAGGCCATGGTCGAAGAGGCTGCCTGCAAGCCCGATCATCTGCATGTCGTGATACACGAGACTCCCAAGGACAGCTGGGGTCGCGGTGGGGTGCTCGGCATCGATATGGTGGAGCACAAGAAATGAGCCTCGAAACCCTCGATTACCGTAAGTCGGCGCTGCTGGTCATCGACCTGCAGAACGCCTTTATCCACGAGAAAGGCACGCTTGGCATTTCGGGCGTCGACACCAAGCGCCTTTCGTCGATCGTGCCGCCGCTGGCCAAGCTGATCAAGCGCTGCCAGGACACCGGCATTCCGGTTATCTGGACGATGCAGGAACACTTCGCCGTCGACCAGAACCGCGCCAAGAAGAAGCTGCTCGGCCACACCGCCCGGCGCAAGCAGGTGTCGGCACTGGCCGGCAGCTGGGACGAACAGATCATTGACGAGCTGAAGCCACTCGCCGATTTTGACCCGTCCTTCGTCATCCGCAAGCATCGCTTTGGCGCGTTCTATGAGACCCGCCTTGAAATGATGCTGAAGATGCTCGGCACCCAGCATCTGTTCATCACCGGCGCGACCACCAATGCCTGCGTCGAGACCTCGATCCGCGAAGCCTATCTGCGCGATCTCGATGTGATCGCCATCGATGACTGCGTGTCGGGCGTCAACGCTGAATGGGAAGCAACCGCCAAGCAGATCTGGAAGCAGTATTTCTGCGAGATCGCACCGTCGTCGGAAGTGCTCGACTGGATTGGCGAGCAGGTCAAGCCACGCGTCACCAACTACGGCCACCAGCTGATCATGGTCAACGACATCGACACGTCGGTTGCCTTCTACACCAACCAACTCGGTTTCACGATCCGAGCGGCCAAACCGCTCGCGGATGGGCGTCCGTTCACCGCCTTCCATCAGGGCATCGCCCTCATTCACGGCAAGGCCAGCGATCATCGCCAGCTCGACCACATTGCCTTTGAGGTCAATGACGTCCGCGCTCTTGATACCAAGCTCAAGAAGGCCGGCGTGCGCTATTTCAACGAGCTGCATGACGGGCCCTATGGGCTGACGATCTATATCGCCGATCCCGACGGCACCAAGGTGGAGCTATATCAGGTCGGCGCGACCGCCTGAGGCTTCTAAGCCACTGTGCAGTTGTCATCAGGCGCCGGGAGACCGGCGCCTGATTTGTTCTGGCGGTTTTCAGCCGATCGGCTCGTCCAACTCGGCATAAGATGGCAGGGAC
>NZ_JBFUKO010000116.1:0-11363 GCF_056400805.1 Aminobacter sp. P4_H6_2 | reverse complement strand
GCCTCGAGGCGCCGTTCCGGCACAGTTTCGAACAGTTTTGCTTCGGCGCACCAGCCGAGCTTGAAGCCCTTTTGCGCAGCCCGGCTCAGGAAGTCCGAATCGCCGCCGCCCATGAAGTTGAAACGCAGGTCTAGGAAGGGCGGACCCATGGCCAAAAGTACATGGCGGCCGACGAGAAGGTTGCCCGAGGAATAGAGCGCTGGAACTGGTCCGGTGGTGGAGTAGGGCGGCGCGAAAACCGGATGCGTCGCCCAAACCTGATGTGCAGGGTCGGCGAAGACGGGCACCTGCGGTCCACCGACTATGTCGACACCAAGGCTTTCGGCGGCGGTGCACATGGTTTCAAGCCACAGCGGATCGGCCAGTTCATCGTCGTCGATCACCAGAAGCTTGGTGAAATTCGGAAAGTGCAGGAGCGCTGTGTGCCAGCCGGCATTATAGGCACTGCAATTGCCGCGCTCATGAGCGACGATGACGAGCCCTGCCATCGCACCGCTTTCAAACAACGGCAGCGCGGCGCGCATGCCTTCGCCGCCTTCGGCGTCGTTTTCCATGACGATGACAGCGAATCGCCGCGCGGTTTTTTGCTTGGCGAGCGAATCGAGCGTTGCCAGCAACTGCTGTGGCCGGCGGAAGGTCGGTAGCGTGACCACCACTTCCACATCATCCACCGCCAAAGCAGGCGACATGCCTGCAATGGTCACGGATTTGAGAGGTGGCAGAGCATCCATGAAAGGGCACCGGTTTTAGATGCCCCTCCCTATCACCGGCACCATAACGGTCGGTTAAATAGACCGCGAGCAGGTCGGTGGCCGTATTCCACAGCCCGCGCGAATTGCTTAATGAAGACTTCACCGCACGCTGCTAGGGCATGGGCAGGAATTTTGTTGCGATGCATCTGCTGTTTGCCACATCCATCGTGCCTGACGGGGCGCTTTCCTCAGGCTACGAGATCGCCAATCAGGCGATCATCGATGCGCTGCGCCGTGCCGGCGTGCGCGTGACCGTGCTCGGCTTTGGCTGGCCGGGCAAGGCGCCGTCCGATCCTGAAAACACCATTCTCCTTGCTTCGCTCGATGTGCGTACCGACGCGGCACCCCTGCAGCGCAAACTCGCCTGGCTGGCGAGCGCGGTTGCCTCGGGCCTGACATTCGCGTCAGCCAAGCTGCGCGTGGTTTCCGATGAGACGGTGCGCGAGGCGATCAAGGCAGCCGGCCCGTTCGACGGCTACATCCTCAATTCGGTCCAGATGGTTGCTGCTTTCGAAAGCGTCTTTCAGGACCGGCCTTCGATCTTCGTCGCGCACAATGTCGAGTTCCGCTCGGCGGCGGAGAATTCGCAAGCCGCCAATGGTGCGTTTCAACGCGCCTTGTTCCGGCGAGAAGCAAGGCTCCTCGAAGTCATCGAGAAGCGGTTGTGCCGCAAGGCGCGTTTTGTCTTCACGCTGGCCGAGGAGGATCGCGCCGAGCTCGGYGTTGCCTCCGACACGCGCTCGGTGGCGCTGCCGCTGGTGACGCGTTCGGAGCTTTCGACCGGACGGGGCATGCGAAACATCGAATGCGAGGCGGCTCTGATCGGCACCTGGACCTGGGAGCCCAACCGTATCGGCCTCGACTGGTTCCTG
This sequence comes from Aminobacter sp. P4_H6_2, assembly GCF_056400805.1. NCBI lineage: Bacteria > Pseudomonadati > Pseudomonadota > Alphaproteobacteria > Hyphomicrobiales > Phyllobacteriaceae > Aminobacter > Aminobacter sp. P4_H6_2. Next base: position 9,739 of record NZ_JBFUKO010000116.1, on the reverse strand, counting down.
GGCAAGGTCGTGCCGCATCTGCGCAAGGATTTCCGCATCCATATCGCTGGCAGTGTCCCGGCCGGCGTGTCTTCGCCGCATCCCGGCGTCAAGTTCGTTGGCCGGGTGCCGGACGCCCAGGCCTTCGTACGCAGTGCTGCGGTCATCCCGCTCGTCAGCACGTCCGGCAGCGGTGTCCAGCTCAAGACCATCGAGACCTTTGAACTGGGCCTGCCTTCGGTGGCAACTGCACACTCGCTGCGCGGCATCACCCACAAGCCTCAGAATTGCATCATGACCGACGATCCCGCAGCCTTCGCCAGGGCGCTCGAACAAAGCGTCGATCAGAGGGTCGCGGACGTCGACGGCAGCGATTTCCACCGCCGGCAGATCGCGGCACTCGACAGCGCGATTGCGCTTGGCCTCGCCAAGCTTGGTGCCGGCGCGCGTGAGGTGGCGGCGTGAGCGTGGCGGCTGTGCCGGTCCGGCGCATCCTCGGCATCCGGGTCGCCAGCCTGCGACGCGACGAGGCGGTCTCTCATTTGTCTCGGCGGCTCAGGGAAAAGACCTTCACCAAGGTCACCTTCCTCAATGCCCACAATGCCAACATCGCCTGTTCCGACAAGGAATTTGCCGCAACCCTCGACGATTTCCTGGTCCTCGCTGACGGCGTCGGTGTCGATCTCGCCGCGCGCTGGCTCTATGGAGCGCCTTTTCCCGACAATCTCAATGGCACCGACTTCGTGCCTGCCTTGCTCGAGGCGTCGGAGAGGCCGCTGACGGTCGCATTGCTCGGCGCAAAGCGCGCCAATGCCGAGCGCGCCGCGGAGCGGTTGGCCGAGATCGCGCCAAAGCATCGTTTCGTCGTTGTTCACGATGGCTTCTTCACCGCTTCGGAAGAACCCACGATCGTCGCCGATATTGGCGCGCTTCGCCCAGACATCTTGCTCGTCGCCATGGGGGTTCCGCGCCAGGAGTTCTGGATCGCGCGCAACCTGGGACCTGAACATTGCACACTGCCGATCGCCGTCGGCGCGCTGCTCGACTTCCTCAGCGGCTCGGTGCCGCGCGCGCCGAAGTGGATGCGCCAATTGCGCCTCGAATGGTTGTTCCGTCTGATAATTGAGCCAGGCCGGCTGTGGCGGCGCTACATCGTTGGCAATCCGCTGTTTCTTCTCCGGGTGTTGCGGCAGAAACTGACGGGGCAGGGCGGGGAGGACCGCTCTTGAACGCCAATGGCACATCGGTGGCTCCGGATGCCGCACTGGTGACGGCCAGCTATGCCGCCGATTTCGAGCGCTGCCGCCTGCTGTGCGAGACTGTCGATCGACACGTCGTGGGGGCATCGCACCACTACCTGCTGGTTGAGCATCGCGACGTGGCGCTGTTTCGCCAACTCGAAGGCAGCCGCCGCACCGTGATCGACGAGCGCGATCTGTTGCCGTCCTGGCTGCGCGACATGCCCGACCCGACAAGCCTGTTTAAGCGCCGCATCTGGCTGAGTCTCAAGGCACCGCCGCTGCGTGGCTGGCACGTCCAGCAGCTGCGGCGCATGGCCATTGCCGAGCGGATCGAGCAGGAGATACTTGTCTATGTCGATTCCGACGTCGCGTTCCTGAAGCCGTTCGATTGCGCCAGGTTCTGGCACGACGGCAGGTTACGGCTGTTTCGCCGCGACGATGCGCTGCTTGCCCCCGGCCACGAGAACCATCGCATGTGGTCCGCGAACGCGGCCGCCGTGCTTGGCATCGCCGCGCCTGAAATTTCGCCGCACGACTACATCTCCACGCTGATCGCCTGGCGTCGCTCAAGCGTACGCGACATGCTCGCCCGGATTGAAAAGATCAGCGGCCGGCATTGGGTCGAAGCAGTGTGCGCACGGCGCAAATTCTCCGAATGCATGATCTATGGCCGCTTCGTCGACGAGGTCATCGACGGTGCCGGGCATTACCACGGCTCGGAGGAGTTCTGTCGGGTTCATTGGACCGGAACGCCACTTTCGGATGCGCAGTTCGAAGCCTTCGTAGCAGCGATGGCGCCCGAGCAGGTGGCTATCGGCATGCAATCCTTCATCGGTACCGATCTCGGCCGTATCCGCAGGCTTGTCACGGCCTGAACTAAATCGCCCGGGCTGGCCGACGCAGAGCCGAATAGGTCACCGCGGCCGAGGCGAGGTAGAGCAGCGCGAACATGCCGTTCAGCGACCATATAAGCGTCTCGGTGTCGGCGACCTGCAGCAGTAGCATGGACAGCAAGGCAGCCTTCAGTCCTGCGAGCATGGCCAGGTTGCCGGCGCGGATCAGCGTCTGGCCGCGCGCGAACAAAAGCTCTGCGTGATATTCGACGAGATTGCGCAAGGCCGGCACGAACAGCGCGAGCCCAACCAGAGGTGCAGCCTCCGAGACGTTGCGTCCGAGGAAATTGGGATAGAAGTGCAGCACCACGGCGAGGAACAGCAGGGCCGATGTGGAGACAATAAGGATGCCGGCTTCGATGCCGATCTTGACCTTCAGCTTGGCCAACATCTGCGGCGCCCGCATCATGCGCTGCACCAGCATCATCGAGAAGGTGCGGATCGGGATGGCCGTGAGGTCGACCAGCCGCATGACGATGGCATAGATGCCCGCGAGATGCGGCCCGCCCATGGCCAGCACCAGCAGCTTGTCGAATTCCATCTGCAGATAAAACAGCACCTCGGCGCCGGCGACATAGATCGAATCCGAAAGCCGTCGCCAGTAGAGATCCGGTGTCAGCCTCAGCCGCTGGCGCGGATAAAACATGCCGAAAGCCAATGTCAGCGAGACGAGATTGCAGGCGACGTAGAAGCCGGCCCAGGCTTCGACCGTGTGGCTGGGCCAGAAAATGAACAATGCCGCCGCCGCAGATTTTATCGCTGACGTCAGGATAGCCAGTATTGCCGCCTTGCCGAAGCGCCCGAGACCGTTGTTGACGATCATTGCCACCTCGACCGGCCGCCAGAGCAGGGCTTCGGCGCAGATCACGGTGGCGAAAATCGCGGCGGGCAATGTGTTTTTGAAGAACAGGAACCAGGTGAGCGCCGAGGCCGCCGCCAGCAACGGCAGCGACAGCAGCGCCAGCATCAGGAAGCCTGCGGTGTAGCTGCCGATCAGTCGGGGACGTATTGTCGCCGTCCGGTAGAGAGCCGAGATGAAGCCGAAGGCAAGCGTGCGCGACAGCATCACGCCGGCGGCTGAGGCGGTGGCGAAAAGACCGAAATCGGCGATCGACAAGGTGTTGGCGAGCGCCACGAAATAGATCAGCGAAAAGACCAGTCGTCCGGCAGAGCCGCTGATCGCCGAGAAATAGTCGCGCAGGACAGCGCGCCGACCAGACAGGAAACTGCCGATACGCTGGCGCAGCGGCATGCGCGGTATGTCATTTGCCTGGGTCATGATCGGGCCGGAGAATAGGGGCCAAAACTTAATGTGCCGTTCCGCGACGGATGCATAAAATGCCACAAAGGCGGATAATTAACCTTTTGTTTCCCACGCCTGTTTAGCTTKGGTTAACGACCGGACAATGATCCGGACTATCCTGTTGGAAGCTGCCCGAAACATGGACGAATCTGGAAATCGCGACGACTGGAGGCGCAAGCGCTCGCTGCTTGCGCAGGACCAGGACGACGCTACGTCCAAGTCCAAGGGGGCCTCGCTTCTCTCGATCTCCGTTGATGAGCACCAGGAGGCTGGGGCGCAGGATCCGGTGACCCGGCATCGCATGGCGCGCCTGCGCCGTGAAGCCGACAGTGCCGCCCGTGACGCACTCGCCGAGGCCCCGCTTGCGGCGGAGGTGAAGCCGAACAACGAGCGTCCGGCTGTCAAAGAGGCGTCCGCAAGCGAAAGCGCAGCGCCGGCTCCGTCCTCGATGATAGGTAACTGGCGCGACAGACTGCTTGGCCCCACGGTTCCCGCTGCCGCGATGGTTCAGCCTGTGGTCCCGGACATGGCGTCATACGATCAAAGCGACCATGACGATGTCCGTTGGAAGCCGCTGATCGATCCGATGAAAGTCATCGGCGGGATTACCCGCTCGAAGCTGCTGATCGTCTCGACCACATTGGTGGGCGCGCTCATGGGCGTGGCAATCGCGCTGTCGACGCCCAAGATGTATCAGGCGTGGACCGAGATGATCGTCGATCCGCGCAACCTCAAGCTCTCCGACCAGGAATTGACTGTTGGCAATCTGCCTTCGGACGCGACGCTTGCCGTCGTCGAAAACCAGGTGCGCGTGCTGACGTCGGGGTCGGTACTGACCAAGGTCGTCGACAAGCTCAACCTTGCGGAAGATCCGGAGTTCAATGGCACCGCTGGAGGCGGTTTCAGTGTTCGTTCTTTCCTGCGCTCGTTGATTTCCCGCGATGATACGGCAGCTGGAGATTCGGCCGGTCGCAGGCACACTTTGGCGACGACGCATCTCGCCGAAGCGCTGACCATCGAGCGCGGTGCAAATACGTTCGTCGTCTCGATTGGAGCAAAGACGGAAGACGCCGAAAAGTCGGCTCTCATCGCCAACACGATGACTGAAGTCTTCATGCAGACCTTTGGCGAGTTGCAGGCGGGAACCGCGGGACGCGCAACCGACGAACTTAGTGCCCGCCTTAATGAAATGCGCAAGTCGGTTGAAACAGCCGAACGCAAGGTCGAGGCCTTCAAGGCCGAAAATGAACTGATCGATCCGCAGGGACGGTTGATCACCGACGATGAGATCCAGCGCGTCAACGACCAGCTGACTGCTGCGCGCTCGCGTACCTTGGAACTCAACGCACGCGCTGCATCGACACGCGGTCTCGGCGTCGACGCGGTCTTGAGCGGCACCTTGCCGGAGGCGATCAGCTCTCCCACCATCAATGAGTTGCGGGCGCAGTACGCAGCGCTTACCCAGGAGGCCGATCGGGCGGCTGTGAGACTTGGTCCTCGCCATCCCGAACGTCTGGCCATCGAGGCCCAGTTGACCGGCGCGCGCGAGCGCATCGCAACGGAGCTGCGCCGTGTCGCGGCTTCCATCCAGGTCGAGCTCAAGCGCGCCGTTCAGATGGAGCAGGAGCTCGCCGCCCGGCTCGCCCAATTGAAGGTGCGCCAGGGCAGCGTCGGCGATGAGCTTGTCACGCTGCGCGAGCTCGAACGCGACGTCACCGCCAAGCGCGCCGTCTACGAGGCGTTCCTGCTCAGGGCGCGTGAAACGGGCGAGCAAAGGGACATCAACTCGGCCAATGTGACCGTCATTTCGACTGCTTCGCCGCCGCTTCAATCGACCGGGCCGTCGCGTGCCATGATCTCGATCGCCGGCATGCTGCTTGGTTTTGCATCGGGCGTGGGCATCGGTGCTTTGCGTGGCGCGCTCGAAAGCCTGCGCGATACCGCCAACCGCCGTGCTCGCGCCAAGCCGGTGTCGCGCCGCAGGCCCGAGGAGACGACTGGAAGCGAGCCGGACGCGCGGGGCACGGCACCGAGGCCAGAGGCCAGGACAACTCCGTCATTGGTAGTCGCCAGCGCGCGTGAGCATCCCGTTGTCGATCAACCTATGTCAGGGCCACTGATGCAGCCGCCGGCCGGTGAGGTTGGTTTCGCGTCGCCCTATCCGCMCTATCCGCAGGCAGGCTATGGTCCAAAACTGCCGCCTCAAGCAGGCTACGGACCTGCTGTAACAGCTCCAGGTTACGCCGCGCCGTATCCTTATCCACCCGCATATAAGCCGCAGTCGGCTGGCCATTATCCATGGTCGCCCGTGCCGCAGCAGGCAGCCCCCGCGCCTCAGGTTCCGCGTGCCGAGCCGCCGGCAGCGCAAAACCAGATCGACGAGATCAGCGAGAGCCTGCGCGAGGTTCGTAAGGAGTTGAACCAACTCAGGGAGCGGCGCACGCGCCGCTACTTCTGAAATTCTCCCGGGCGGTTTCGAGTTTACGGCACCGGACGCCGCAATGGCGAGGTTGCTGGTCGGAAATTTGATGACAATGCCGCCTCGAACGATGCAGCAGACGGAGTGAGCCATGGCTGAGATCATTGACGGGAAGAGTGTCGCAGCCGAGGTCGTCGAAGGCGTCAAGAAGTCGGCGGCCACACTTGCCGAGCATGGCGTGAAGCCGGGGCTCGCCGTGGTCATCGTTGGCCAGGATCCGGCCAGCCAGGTCTATGTCGCCAACAAGTCGCGCACCGCCAAGGAATGCGGTTTCCATTCGGTCCAGCACACGCTTGCCGCCGAAACCTCGGAAGCCGAACTGGTGGCCCTGGTCGAAGCACTCAATGCCGATCCTGATATCCACGGCATTCTTGTGCAGCTGCCGCTGCCCGGCCACATCGATGCCGGCAAGATCATCCAGACGATCGCGCCGGACAAGGATGTCGACGGCTTCCATTTCATCAATGTCGGCAAGCTCGCCACCGGCGAACTCGACACGGCGCTGGTGCCTTGCACGCCGTTTGGCTCGATGCTGCTGATCGAGCGCAARCACGGCAAGGACCTTTCGGGACTCAACGCTGTCGTTGTCGGCCGCTCCAACATCGTTGGCAAGCCGATGGCCAATCTCCTGCTTGCCGCTAATGCGACGGTCACCATAGCCCATAGCCGCACCAAGGATCTGCCGGCGCTCTGCCGCACCGCCGATATTCTCGTCGCTGCTGTCGGTCGGCCCGAAATGGTCAAGGGCGACTGGGTTAAGTCGGGTGCGACTGTCATCGACGTCGGCATCAATCGCATTCCGGCGCCTGAAAAAGGCGAAGGCAAGTGGCGCCTTGTGGGGGACGTCGAGTTTGCCTCGGCCGCCAAGAACGCCGGCGCCATCACGCCGGTGCCTGGCGGCGTCGGCCCGATGACCATCGCCATGCTGATGGCCAATACGCTGGTGTCGGCCTATCGCCACGCCGGCCTCGAATATCGGGGGTTCTGAGTGAAAGCGGCGTTGTTGAAACCGGCGCCGCTTCCTTGCCCAAGTCTGCGCTTTCTGTAGATTTGGCTTCGATGTCAGAGCCTCACCCCGAAGGTCGCCAGTTCGCATTCCTGCTGGTCGACAAATTTTCGATGTTCTCGCTCGTTGCCGCCATCGACACCTGTCGGTCGGCCAACCGGTTGCTCGGTCGCGACGTCTATGGCTGGACCACTGTTTCGGCCGATGGCGAGGCGGTGATCGCCTCCAATGGCCTGCCGCTCAAGGTCGATTATTCAGTCGCCGATGTGCCGGCGGTCGACATCATGTTCGTCTGCGTCGGTGTCGCCACCGAGTTTCCCGGCAAGAGCAAGGTGCTCGGCGCGCTCCGATCCTGGGGGCGGCGCGGGGCAGCACTCGGAGCGCTTTCGGTCGGCTCGTACCTGCTCGCCGAAGCCGGCCAGCTCGACGGCTACCGCTGCACTATCCACTGGGAAAACCGTGCCGGTTTCATGGAGAAATTCCCCGATATCGAGTGCACCAACAATGTCTTTGAGATCGACCGCAAGCGCTACACCTGCGCCGGCGTGACCACCTCGATCGACCTGATGCTCGAAATCATCCGCCGCGATTTCGGCACCAATCTCGCCAATGAAGTCGCCAATCAGTTCCAGCACGAGCGTATCCGTTCGGCCGGCGACCGCCAGCGCGTCGGACCGGAGCGTGATCTGACCGGCAAGTCCGACAAGCTCAAGCGCATCGTCGAGCTGATGGCAGACCATCTCGATGAGCCGCTGTCGGCGGTGCAGCTCGCCAAGACCGCAGGCCTGTCCGTCCGCCAGGTCGAGCGGCTGTTCCTGCGCCATCTCAACGTCACGCCCGGGCGCTACTACATGCGTCTCAGGCTCGAGCGCGCCCGCGAGCTTCTGCGCCAGACCAACATGCCCATCCTCGACGTGGCGATCGCCACCGGTTTCACCTCGCACTCCTATTTCGCCCAGAGCTACCGGCTCCAGTTTGGCCGCCCGCCAAGCGAAGAGCGCCGCACCACCTATTGATCGGTCCCAGGGTTGTCAGTCCGAGGCCCCTTGTTTAGCCTCGCTGGCATCAACCTGAATCGGCGAGGGACGGCATGAAGGCGTTTACACGAGGCATCCTGGCGTCTGCCCTCATGCTGTCGGCAATGGCAGCTGCGCATGCCGCCGACCGGACCATCATCGTGCTCGACGCCTCGGGCTCGATGTGGGGCCAGATTGACGGCAAGCCCAAGCTGGAGATCGCGCGCGAGGCGCTGCGCACGGTGCTGAAGACGGTGCCCGCCGACACAGAGCTTGGCCTGATGGCCTATGGTCACCGCGAAAAGGGCAGCTGCACCGACATCGAGCTTGTCGTGCCGCCGGCCGCCGGTTCGGCGAGCGCCATCACCGCAGCCGCAGACAGCATGAAGTTCCTAGGCAAGACGCCGCTTTCCGCCGCCGTCAAGCAGGCCGCCGAAGATCTGAAATACACCGAGGAGAAGGCAACCGTCATCCTCATCACCGACGGGCTCGAGACCTGCAGCGCCGATCCATGCGCGCTCGGCAAGGAGCTAAAGCAATCGGGCGTCGACTTCACCGCTCACGTCGTCGGTTTCGGCCTGACGGCGGAAGAGGGCCGGCAGGTCGCGTGCCTCGCCGAAAATACCGGCGGCAAATACATCCAGGCCTCCGACGCCAAGGCGCTGGAGGAGGCGCTGGTACAGACGGTTGCAGCACCTGCGCCCGCGCCGGCCTCAACTCCGGCACCCGAACCGGCCAAGCCCGAATTCAATTTCGTACCCGAAGTGACGATGGCTGCAGGTGGTGAACCGCTCAGCGATGCCGGCAACGCTTGGGAAATCTACAAGGCCAATGCCGATGGCACCAAGGGCGAGCGCCTCACCACCGAATACAACAACTACAAGGGTTCGCTGGAAGCCGGCGACTACATTGTCCGTGCCATACTTGGCGAGGCAGCAGTCGAGCAGCCGCTCAAGGTCGAGGCCGGCCAAGTCTACAAGCCGCTTTATGTCCTCAACGCCGGCACGCTGATAGTCCGCCCGCGCCCGAGTGAAGGTGCTGAGGTCAATGATGGCGCAACCGTCGTCATCGAATATCCCGGCGGCACTGGCCCTGCCACCAACTATGGTCAGACCAGGATCGTGTTGCCCGCCGGCGCGCAGAAGCTGACGGTCAAGATCGGCGAAGGCGAAACGAGCGAGACAATCCAGCTTGCCGCCGGCCAGGCCCTCGAAAAGGATGTTGTGGTCGGCGTCGGCCATGTGCTGGTCAATGCTATCTATGCTGAGGGTGGCGAGAAGGTCGACGCGTCGGGCCTCGACGTGAAGATCTACAAGGCCAGGAAAAAGATCGACGGCACTCGCGAGCAGGTGACCTATGCCTTTGGCTCCGACGCCAAGTTCGATCTCTCCGCTGGCAACTATGTCGCTATCGTGAGGATGGACCAGGCCGAGGTCGAGCAGCCCTTCAACGTGAAGGTCGGCGAGCGTGGCGACGTGACGGCGGTTCTCGACGCCGGTGTTCTGGCGGTCAGCGCGCCTGGCGCCAAGACGATCAAGGTGTTTTCGGCCAAGAAGGACATCCAGGGTGAGCGCAAGGATTTCGGCGTGGGCTACGACGAGAAGCACCAGGTGACCTTGCCTGCCGGCGACTATGTCGTGGAAGTCGACCGCGAGGCCAATGGTGGCAAGAAGGAAGGTACGGCCACCGTCCATGCCGGCGAGCGCAGCGAAGTGACCATCCAGTAGGATTGCAACTTGCAGCGAGCGCGGCTATTTAGGTCGCGCAACGCGTCAACAAACAAAGGAGGGCTGCGTGTACACGTTTTTTCGTCACCATCGTC
>NZ_JBFUKO010000115.1:0-11416 GCF_056400805.1 Aminobacter sp. P4_H6_2 | reverse complement strand
GGCAAGGACAGTGCGGTGCGGATCGAAAAGCGGGACGGGGCGGCCGACTGCAACCCCTACTACCTGCTCGCCTGCGAGCTGGCCGCTGGCCTCGATGGCATCGAGCAGGGCCTGTCGCCCAAGGGCGAGCCGACCACAGGCGACGCCTCGAAGCGGACCGATGCCGATCCGGTGCCCACCACCATCGACAAGGCGATCGAATTGGCCAAGGCTTCGGCCTTCATGCACAGGGTGATGGGCGACGGTATGGCGATCCTGATCCAGCAGGCCGAGCGTGAGCGAGACTTCGTCTATCGGCAAGTCACACCGGTCGAACGCGACCGCTACATGGGCAACCTCTGACAAGACCCTGCGCAGGTTCTGGCCTGCGCAGACAGCCCAATCGAACCCTCGCGGGCACTTGGAGCGGGGTGGGCCGAAGCGATCAAACTGGAAATGCCTTGGCGCATCTGCTGGCCCGGGCCGAGGAGTTGAACGATGGGTCTGATCGACGGTTTTGGCGCAGCCGTGTCGCATGGCAACAGGGCATCGGTTGACGCCTTTCATGCTGCGGCGGTGCGAATGCTGGGCTATGCGCCCGATCCCGGCGCGATGATCGCGGCGGTGCTGGCGGAGGACCCTGATTTCATCATGGGACGCTGCTTCCAGGCGGGGCTGCTTCTCACCGCCTCAGACAAGCGTTACCAGGCAGCTCTTGCGCGTGAATTTGCGGTGCTCGAGCGTCTCGCGCCGCAAGCCAACGAGCGCGAGCTTGGTCATATCAAGGCGATCAAGCTTTGGCTTTCCGGCGATTTCTATGCCGCCTCGCAGGCCTATGCCAACATTCTGCTCGACTGCCCGCGCGACCTGTGCGCGCTGCAGTTCGGCCACCAGACCGATTTCCTGCTGGGCACTGCGAGTTCCACACGCGACCGCCCCGCGCGGATCATGCGTCATTGGAGCGAGGCCGACCCGGAATACTCCTACATCCTTGGAATGCTGGCTTTCGGGCTTGAGGAATCGGGCCATTATCCCCAGGCCGAAGAGATGGCCTTGCGCTGCGTCGCACTGAATCCGTTGGATACATGGGGCGTGCACGGGTTGGCGCACTGCTACGAGATGCAGGGCAAGACCGAGCTTGGCATCTCATTCATGGAGCGCTGCGAGGAGAACTGGGCGGGCGAGAACTATCTTTCGATCCACAACCGCTGGCACCTCAATCTCTATCACCTGGAGAACTGCGATTTCGACAAGGCGCTGGCGATCCACGACCGCTACATGACGGTCACCAGGGATTCGGCGCTGATGGATATGCATGACAGCGCCGCGATGCTGTGGCGGCTGGCGATGGACGGAGTGGATTGTGGCGACCGCTGGACCCCCGTGGCCGAACGCTACACCGAAGTAATCGACCAGGCCTATATCGCTTTCAACGACATGCACGCGATGATGGCTTTTGCCGCGACAGGCCTCGAGGCCGAAGCGCAGGCGCTGATTGCCGCCATGGAGGCCAATGCCGAAGGGCCAAGTACCAGTTCCATCGTCATCCGCACCGCAGGGCTTTCGATCGTGAAGGGGTTTCACGCTTTCGGTCGGCAGGACTATGCGACTGCCAAAACACTCATCTCCAAGGCGCGGCATTCGGCGCATCTGTTCGGAGGCTCGATCGCGCAGCGCGACGTCATCAACCTGACATTGATGGAAGCCGCGATCCGCTCCGGTGACCGGGCGATGGTTGAAGGTCTGATTGCCGAGCGCAGCCTAATGAAGCCCGAAAGCCCGCTGACAGACTTCTTCCGCAAGCGCGGTTCGGAAGCCGCTACGCACTGACCAGCCGCCTAGCCGGCGGAACCGGCCACATCGGTCGTTGGCATCGTCCACACTCCAAAGGAGGATTTCACCATGCGAACTTGCATCGGCGTCATGTCCTGTTCATGCGATTTCCGGGGCGAGCCGGGCGTGTATCTGCCTAGCCGCTATGTGAGCAGAATCTCGGAGCAGCTCGACGCCGACATTCTTGTGATTCCGCCCATCCCCACAGCGGCTCGGGCAGTGTCTGTCCTGGCGAAGCTCGATGGTATCATCCTTACCGGCAGTCCGTCGAACATCGAGCCGGCACGGTATGGCGCAAGCGCCGGCGCCGGCCCGTTCGACCCTTCACGCGATCACGTTGCCCTCGATCTCATCCTGGAGGCCAAGGCCCGCCGGCTTCCCGTGCTGGGGATTTGCCGAGGCCTGCAGGAGATCAATGTCGCCCTGGGCGGCACGCTGCAAGACGGGCTTGGTGCCGAGGACCGGATGTTGCTCCATCACGCCCCGATCGACACCGATGGCCCGGGCCAGTTTTCCTGGAGCCATTCGCTGGATGTCGCGCCGGACGGCCTGCTTCACCGGGAGCTCGGAACCGGAGTCGTGGAGATCAATTCCATCCACTACCAGGGCATTGCGACGCTTGGAGAAGGCCTTCGCATCGAGGCCCTGGCACCGGATGGTGTCGTGGAAGCGGTCGCGGCTAACGACTACCCGATCTTCGCCGTGCAATGGCATCCCGAGATGAGTGTCGAGAGCCGTGTGTCGCAGGCTGTCTTTTCGATCTTCGGTCGAATGCTCGGCTGAGCTGGGACTTTCGGAATCGGCCGCAGGGGCAGCAGTTGTGAATGGACTGGACTTGTTGTCAGGCGAGGGTGGAAAGGACGATTGCGGCGAAGGTTGCGATCCACACGGTTTCCGCCACAATGATCGCCATCGCCCGGGGGCCGACCTCGAAGAAATTCTTYAGCGAAGTTTTCATGCCGAGCCCGGTTATGGCTATCACCAACGCCCATCGCGACGCATCGGCCAGGGCTGTTGAAGCCTGCGCTGGAATCAGGCCGACACTGTTGATGATCACCAGCAATACGAAGCCGATCAGGAAAAGCGGAAATCTGGCGCGCGTACCCGGTCCCGAACGGGACATGAGAAGGGTGATGCTGGCGACCACGGGCACCAGCATGGCGACGCGCAACAGCTTGACGATGGTTGCCGTGTCGCCGGCCTCCTGCGAGATCGAGTAGCCGGCGCCGACCACCTGGGCGACATCGTGTACGGTCGCCCCGATGAAGATGCCGGACAGCCTGTCATCGAAGCCAAAGAATGAAGCCAGGACAGGATAGGCGATCATGGCGACCGTACTCAACGCGGTCACGGCGACAACAGTGAAAATCGTGTCGCGTTCGGATATGCCGCGTTCTCCCTTGCGCAGGACGGATGTCAGCGCCAGCGCCGCAAATGCCGACCGCACCGCCGGTCAGAATGCCGAAGGCGGCCGGGCGGCCGAAAAAAACGGCCGAGGCCGAGGCCCAGCAGGATGGTTGTCGCCAGACCCCCGATCGCCAGAAAGATCGGGAGTGGTCCGAGCGCCAGCATATCCGAAAGCGTGATGCAAGCTCCAAGCAGCGCCACACCGATCCGCAGAACCGGCCGGGAAGCCAAGGCCACACCGGGAATGAACTTTCCAGCCGGATCAATGAAGTTGAACGCCATTCCCAACGACAAGGCGAACAGCATGACGGGCGCGCCATAGTGAGTGCTCAGAAAGGTCGCTGCCATTGCGACCGTCAGGCAAAGCACCATGCCGGGCATGATTTCGCGCGCGCCCTAGGGCGTCAGAAAACGCGGCCAGACCAAAGTCGTCATTGCCGTCCGGCTCCCCCGAAATAGGCTCCAGGATCGAGGCTGGGCTCCATGGGTCTTGCCTTCCTTGTTCTGTGGGGGTTGTTCAGGCCAGCCGGATCGGCTTTCACGCCTTTTCCGCAAGGTCGCGATAACCGTCGCGCGACTGCGGCAGCTTCATTTCGAGAACTGCCGAGGCGACCTGATTGCGCAGCATCTGCGCCGTGCCGCCGCCTATCGTGAACATGCGCGCATCACGAGCCATGCGTTCCATGGGCAAATTGCGCGAATAACCCATCGCGCCATGGATCTGCAGCGCATCGTTGGCAACCTTGATCGCCGTCTCGGATGCAAGGATCTTGGCCTGGGCAGCTTCCTGCATGCTGGGAAAGCCCGTCCCGGCATTTATCGCCGCCTTGTAGATAAGCGCCTGCGAGGCGGCGAGGCCGATCGACATATCCGCAAGCATCCACTGCAGCCCCTGGAACTCGGCAATCGGTCGACCGAATTGCTCGCGCGCCTTGGCGTAGTCGCGGGCGATCTCGAAGGCACCTTGGGCGATCCCGTGGGCCACGGTCGCAGCACCGACGCGCTGGGCGTTGTAAGCGCTCATCAAGGCGGCGAAGCCACGGCGGAAGCCATGAGGCGGACGCACGACCATGGCTTCGGGCAACTCGAGATCCTCGAAATGCAGATGGGTCTCGGGAATGCCGCGCAGGCCCATGGCCGGCTCGCGCTTGCCAACCCGCAAGCCTTGCGATTCTCCACGAATGGCGATGAACCCGCCAATGCCCTGTTCCTCGCCGTTTTCGATAACGCGGGCAAAGATCAGGTGCACCTTGGAGACGCCGCCTCCGGTGATCCAGTGCTTTTCGCCGTTGAGGATGTAGCGGTCGCCTTTCTTGACCGCTGTCGTAGTCATCTCTGTTGCCGCACTGCCTGCCCCTGGCTCGGTGATGCAGATTGCCGGTTTGTCGCCCGCAAGAACGTAAGGCGCGACCTGCTTCTTTTGGTCGTCAGTACCGTAGGCCATGATCGCGCCGATGCCGCCCATGTTGGCCTCGACCACGATGCGTCCGGTGACCCCGCAGGTCCGGGCCATCTGCTCGATCACCAGGACAGCATCCAGATAGGTCAGCCCTCGACCGCCATATTCCTTCGGGATCGTCATGCCCATGAAACCGGCCTTCGTCAGCTTCTCGATGTTGTCCCAAGGATACTCTTCGGTGCGATCGACTTCCGCCGCGCGCGCGCGCACATGGCCTTCGGCGAGATCGCGCGCTTGGTCCTTAAGCAGCTTTTGGGCGGGGCTGAGCTGAAACATCGAGTGTCTCCTCGTCTGGGGTTAGCTTGCGGCGGGCCGGTGCTTGCGATCGGCGGGCTGGTTCAAAAATTCGTCGAGCACGGCTTTAGTGTCCGCCCCGCAAACCGGCGGCGGGCGACGATAGGTGACCGGCGTCTTCGACATCTTGATCGGGTTGCCGATCAGATCGACAACGCCACTGCCTGCAAGCGGGTGAGGCATGGAAATCTTCATGTTACGCGCTGTGACCTGATCGCTGTCGAAGACGTCTCGCAGCGTATTGATCGGTCCACCGGGAATGCCGTTTGCTTCCATGCTGGCAATCAGGCTGTCCCTGGCCAGGAGACGCAGCTTGTCCGCGACCATCGGGATCAGCGTCTCGCGGTTTTTCAGCCGGGCGGCATTGGTTGCGAAACGCTCGTCGTGTCCAAGTTCGGGGGCTTCGATGAGCTCGCAAAAGCGCCGATACTGGCTGTCGTTGCCCACCGCCACGATGACATGGCCATCGCTGGTTTCGAAAACCTGATACGGTACGATGTTGGGGTGCTGGTTGCCCCGGCGTACCGGAAGCTTGCCCGAAAGCAGATAGTTGGTGCCCTCGTTGATCAGCCACGAGATCTGGGTGTCGACCAGGGCGATGTCGATATGCTGGCCCTCGCCGGACATTTCGCTGTGGCGCAGGGCGGCCAGAATGGCGGTCGCCGCATACATGCCGGTCATGACGTCTGCTATTCCGACCGCCACCTTCGTCGGCTCGCCGTCGGCCGGGCCGGTCAGGCTCATAATGCCGCCATAGCCCTGGGCGAGCAGGTCATAGCCCGGCTTGTCGGCATTCGGGCCGGTCTGGCCGAAACCGGTGATCGAACAATAGACCAGGCGTGGAAATGGGCCTTTCAGGTCGTCATACGAAAGCCCGTACTTCTTGAGTCCTCCGACCTTGAAATTTTCCACTAAGACGTCGCAATGCGCCAGCAGTTCGCGGACGGTATCCGCCCCTTCCTCGGTAGCGATATCGAGTGCAACCGAGCGCTTGTTGCGGTTGGCACAAAGGTAATAGGCGCTTTCCCCGGTGGCATTGCCGCTCTCGTCTTCGACAAAAGGCGGCCCCCAGGCGCGGGTATCGTCGCCGGCACCCGGCTTTTCGATCTTGATGACGTCAGCACCGAGATCGCCCAGAAGCTGGGTGCAACTCGGACCGGCGAGAATCCGGCTCAGGTCGAGAATGCGAACGCCTGCGAGCGGTCCTTGAATATGCACGCTTCCCCTCCTGCCCAGTCGATCGCGGCCACTGTTCCAGCGCGCGTCACCACGTAGTTCGGAGCAGGCATAAATTGAATAAAACGTAGACAACAGCGAGATATTATCTATTTTATCGTGAGAAAATTTAACGCTATTTGTGACCCCATGAACCTTCGCTTTCTTCAGGCCATTGTGGCTATCGCCGAACAACCCAGTTTCACCGCAGCGGCCAGTGCGCTGGGCCTCAGCCATTCGGCCATCAGCTTGCAGGTCAAGACGCTCGAGGAGGAACTGCAGCTTCAGATCGTCGACCGCCGCACAAGACCGCCGACGCTTACCGACACCGGCCTTGCGCTGGTCGAGCATGCGAGGCGGATGCTCAAGATCGCGGATGATATTCGTGCCCTAACCAGCGACGACAGTCTTGTCGGCACTGTGACAATCGGCGTCGTTCCATCGGCGCTCGTGAACCTGATCCCGCCCGCACTTGCCAGGCTTCGACTCGCCCATCCCAAACTGCATGTACGCATCCGCAGCGGACTTTCGGGCGAACTTGCCCAAGCCGTGCGCAACCGGG
This sequence comes from Aminobacter sp. P4_H6_2, assembly GCF_056400805.1. Classification (NCBI taxonomy): domain Bacteria; kingdom Pseudomonadati; phylum Pseudomonadota; class Alphaproteobacteria; order Hyphomicrobiales; family Phyllobacteriaceae; genus Aminobacter; species Aminobacter sp. P4_H6_2. The sequence goes on along the minus strand of NZ_JBFUKO010000115.1, from coordinate 4,667 downwards.
ATATTGACCTGGCCGTTGTTTCGGAGCCGCGCGTCCTGCCGGATGGGCTGGCGTCCTTCCCGATCTGCCAGGAGCCCTTGAATGTCATCGTCCCGCTTTCCATGGCGGAAGCTGCGGACGAAGATGTTCTGCGTACTTATCCCTTCATCTGGTTCAACCGGCGAACCTGGGCGGGACAGCAGATCGAACAGCATCTTCTCGACCGCAAGATCCATGTTCAGCCGGTGATGGAGATCGATTCGATCGAAGCTGTGGAATCGCTTGTCGCGCACGGGCTCGGTATCTCGATCACACCGACCCGAGCTTGCGCGCCCTATAGCGGCAATCAACTGCGGCGCATCCCGTTCGGCACCCCGCAGAAACATCGTTCCCTGATCATGGTGATGCTTGAAAAAGGCCCACGCCAACGGTTGGCGGAAACCCTTTTGCGTGAGCTTCAACAACTCACTGGTCATGGCTGAGTGGTGGGGTGCTAGCGCCCGACCAGGTCCAGCAGCCGGTTCCACTGCATCCCAAGATTAAGGATGGGTGCCCTGAACTGATGCAGAGGAAATCGCCGGATTGGCGTTGCGGGGATGGTTGCCGATCTCGGACAACGGCTGAGCGACCTGCGCGACAGCCGAAGCTGGATGCGGCTCAAGGAGGGCAGTTTCTCCCTGGAAAAATGGACGTTCTACCAGCAGAAGCATGAAGTCATCGTGGCGTCCCTCGTCGACCGCAAAGCTGAAAGCGCGCGAAACGCTTTGCGTCGCCATCTCGGCGGCGTTCGCGCCAACGCGCAGATGGCAATGTCGGATCTCTGACGGGCCGTGCCGGTAGGATGTCTCGCATCGGCCGATTCCGTCGAGCGTAATTTCACATGGAGCAGAGATGAGGGACTTTGAGCAACCCGGGCGTTCGCTTGGTGTCGGACGGGAAGGTATGGCTGCGACCTCGCATCCCGCGGCAACGCTTGCCGCGGTCGATATACTGCGACAGGGCGGGAACGCGGTCGACGCGGCAGCTGCAGCCTGCGCCGTGCAATGCGTCGTGGAGCCCGGCTCAACCGGTATCGGCGGCGATTGCTTCACCCTGCTCGCCCGCGACGGCTCCGACGACGTCATCGCCTGTTCGGGACGGACGCCAGCGGCTGCGGACCTCGCCTGGTATGTCGATCGCGGGATAACCCAGATCGAACGCAGCTCCGCGCACGCTGTCACGTTGCCGGGAGCGGTCGAGGCCTGGTCCCGTCTGGTTGCCGACCATGGCCGCCTGGATCTGGCCGAGGTGCTTGCGCCGGCGGTGCGGTTGGCTGCCGAGGGTTACGTCGTCTCCCCGCCCGTCGCCTTCGATACGACCAATCAGGCCGACCTGCTGCGCGCCGATCCGACCGCGCGGCGTATCTTCCTCGACGGCGACCAGGCACCAAAAGCAGGGAGCGTGCGGCATCAGCGCGAGCTTGCCGACACACTTGTCGCCATCGGGCGCGACGGACCCGAAGCGTTCTACCGCGGAGCGGTGCCTGCATACCAAGGCGGACTTTGCAGATGCCCAAGGCGATTATGTCCAGCCGATAAAAACCCGGTTCGGCGGCCATGACATCTATGAATGCCCGCCGAGCGGGCAGGGCGTCGTTGCCCTGATGAACCTGAACATCCTGTCCTGCTTCGACAGGAAGGGTGATCCRCTTTCCGTAGATCGTCTTCATGTCGAGATCGAGGCGACGCGCCTCGCCTATGCTGCCCGCGACAAGTTCCTTGCCGATCCGGGCCATGCCGAAGTTCCTGTGGACTATCTCCTGTCCGAACGACTGGCAGCCGAACTTGCGGCACAGATCCGCCTCRATCGGGCAATGGGCGTGCTGCCTTCGTTCGACAGCGTCGAGCACAAGGATACCGTCTTCATCGCAGTCATCGACCGCGACCGCACGGCGGTCAGCTTCATCAACTCCATCTTCCATCCCGCAGCGGCGTGCTCTTTCACAATCGCGGTCAGAGCTTTGTCCTGGAACCCGGACACGCCAATGCTATAGCGCCGCGCAAACGCCCGATGCACACGATCATTCCCGGAATGGTCTGTCGCGACGGGCGCGCCATCATACCCTTCGGGGTGATGGGCGGTCATTATCAGGCGATGGGCCATGCGCACTTGCCGTCCAAGGTGTTCGACGACGGCTTGGTTCTTCAGGCTGCCATCGATCTGCCGCGGTTGTTTCCGCTCGCGGGACGAACGTCGTCGAGATTGAGGCACGACTGCGAACGCTCGTCGGTCCCGAGTTGGAGCGGCGTGGTTTCACGCTCAAGGCGCCCAATCTGGATCGACTGGGAACGGGGCACGCTGCTTGGAGGGTCGGATCCTCGCAAGGACGGCTGCGCCCTCGCTTTCTAGTCTGGCGTTTCCTCAAGTCGGATGACGACTGGCAGCGGTTTGAACGAGCCGGCTCCGCCCCAGCGCTTGCACGGAATAATCAGGTGCCAGCGCCATCGCCAGGTTTGCGACAAGCTTGCCGGAAAATGCGCCGGCGAGATTGCCGAAGAAATGCCCGGTGTTGACGATCAGGCCGTCGATGCCGCAGGACGCGTCGATCACTGGAAGACCGTCTGGTGTCTGAGCGACAATTCCTGCCCACTGCCGAACGATCGGCAGGCCGGCCATGGCGGGGAAATTGCGGCTCATGATCGAGCAGGCTATCGCCTGACCTGCAACCGTCGCTTGATCAAGGTCACTTCCAATCTCGTAGGCGCATCCGAACTGCAGGGATCCGTCCGGAAAGCTGGCGATCTGTTCGGTGAAGCCGAGGTCTGGACGGATACTTTCGGACGGGTCGCGGGGCAGGGCGTCGGGGTTGATGGCAGGCGGCGTGAAGAAGCGAAACAGCGACTGGCCGGCAACGACGGGTCCGATGCGAAACGGCGCGGGGGTCGTTTCCGCTGCCTCGAAACGGGTCAGCTGGAACGGAATGGCAAGCCCAAGTGGTTCGAGCAGATCGTTGGACCATGGCCCCCCGGCAATGACGACGATGCGGCTTTCGCTTTCGGTGCAGTCAGCCAGCCTGACACCGCGGCATGCGGAATCCGTGGCCATGACGGCCGAGACGCGCGCTGCCTTGATGAGGTCGCCCCCTTCCTGCTGAAAGGCTTCGGTTAGGCGGCGCACGAGCAGCCTCGTGTCCTGGTGAGCATCAAGTGGGTTCCATACTGCGCCTGACACCGACGGCCCGATATCTGGGCACAGCTCGAGCAACTTGGCGCGGTCGAGCAGTTCGACGGGCAGGCCGGCCTTGTTGCGATCGTCGGCGAACGCCCTTGCAACGGGTTCGAATTCCTCGTGGCGGTAGATGATGAGGCCGCCGCAAGAACGAAATCCGAAATCGGGTAGTTGCTCCGCGAGCGCTTCGGCGAACTGGCGACAGGCGCGCGAAAACTCCATCGCCAATCCGGAGGCCTTGGTCTGCAGCAACAGGAAACCGGGATTGCGGCCCGACGCCGCCCAGCCTGGATGGTGCGCATCGATCAGAGCGACCGATAGTCCGGCCTTGCGCAGATAGTAGGCGCCGGCGGTTCCGGCTATACCGGCGCCGACCACGATGGCGTCGAAACCGCGCTTCACGACCATGGCAGGCCAGCGTCTTCGAGTTGTACTGCCAGGCGCTCGAGAAATACCCGGCAGCGGTCGATCTCGGACATGTCGAGGAATTCGTCCGGTTTGTGAGCCTGCTCGATGGAGCCCGGCCCGCAGACGACGGAGACAACGCCGGCTCTGCTACTGAACAGGCCAGCTTCCGTGCCGTAGGCCACTTTGGCGTGGTCGTTGCGGCCGACAAGCCGCTTCACGAAGGTCACGGCCGGATGGTCGGCATCGGTCGAAAGGCCGACGAACTCGACTATCGGTTCGATCAGGATCCGGGCCTCGGGCGCGACAGCTCGCATGCTTGGCAGGATTTCCGTCTCGGCGTGGTTGCGGATGCGTTCGATCAGCGCGCGCGCGTCCACTTTTGGCAGCGAGCGGATGTCGAACGCGAACTCGCAGTGGTTCGGGATGATGTTCAAAGCAGTGCCGCCGGAAATGGTGGTTACCGACAGCGTGGTATGTGTGACGTCATAGGCTGTGTCATGCGGCCCGGAATGCGCCTGCTCGTTCGATAGGCTCGTGATGAAGGCAACGAGCTCGGCCGCGTATTCGATGGCGTTGACGGCGATCGGAGCGAGGCTGGAATGGGCGCTCATGCCAGCCACTGTCGCGCGGTACATGCCTCCGCCCTTGTGACCGACCACGACCTGCATGAGGGTTGGCTCGCCGACGACGCATAGCGCCGGCCTAACCGGCATGGCGGCGATGCGGTCGACCAGGCTGGTGACGCCGGTGCAGCCGAGTTCCTCGTCGTAGGAGATCGCGATGTGGATCGGGGCCTTCAGGTTGCGCTGTGTCAAGCTTGGCACGGCGGCCAGGACGATGCCGATGAACCCCTTCATGTCGCAGGCACCACGACCATGGATGCGTCCGTCCGCCTCGCGCAGCGTAAACGGATCACTGGCCCAATCCTGCCCGTCGACAGGAACGACATCGCTGTGCCCGGACAGGATGATGCCTGGTGTGTTGGCCGGCCCGATCGTCGCCCACAGATTGCCCTTGGTGCGATTGGCATTCCAGATGATGTCGCTGGCGACACCGTGCCTCTCCAGAAATGC